>CAMLLT010000017.1 GCA_946480935.1 uncultured Bartonella sp.
TCAAGCTCGGAAGGATTCAATGAGCGAAGCTTTCTGAAAGTCAGTTTTGCTTTTTTGGCACTTTCTTCAGCCAGCGCTTCAGCAAATATCAGTTTTTCACCGGGCTTTGGGCCATAATCATTTTCGGCATCCACAACCTGATAAAGCCCATAAGGAATACGCGAAGAATAGGCAACAGCACGGTTACCGGGAATTGTCCATGGCGTGGTTGTCCAGATAACAACAAATGCCCCAGATAAATCATCGGCCTTGGCTTTCAGAACCGGAAATTTGACCCAGATTGTATCGGATTCAACATCGTGATATTCGACCTCCGCTTCTGCCAAAGCGGTTCTTTCGACAACCGACCACATAACGGGTTTGGAACCGCGATAAAGCTGGTCAGACATGGCAAATTTCATCAATTCACCGGCAATACGAGCCTCCGAATGGAAAGCCATGGTTGTATAAGGGGTTTTGAAATCACCGATAATGCCAAGCCGTTTGAATTCTTCCGACTGGATTTTGACCCAATGTTTGGCAAATTCCCGACATTCCTGACGGAATTCGTTAATCGGAATATCGTCTTTATTCTTGCCCTTTGCCCGATATTTTTCTTCGATCTTCCATTCGATAGGCAGACCATGGCAATCCCAACCGGGTACATAATTGGCATTATAGCCACGCATCTGGAAAGACCGCACGATGGTATCTTTCAGAATTTTATTCAAAGCGTGCCCGATATGAATGTCTCCATTGGCATAAGGAGGACCATCGTGCAAAACATAAAGGGGACGATCAACTGCCTGTTTGCGTAATGCGCCATAGAGATCCATCTCTTCCCAGCGTTTGACAATTTCCGGTTCTTTTTGCGGCAGTCCCGCACGCATAGGAAAGTCTGTTTTAGGCAGATAAAGGGTTTTTGAATAATCCATGGCTTGGTCTTTATTTGACATGTTAAAAATTCCTGTAGGCGTTACTGTTTTGCAATCATTGAACTCCCGACCTTCCATACCATTGCAGTATTCAAGCAAGGGTGAAGATCGGGCTAATAATTCGTAACGTTATCAGGTCAGGGTCATATATACTCATGATGCATGGCTTTATCATGAGATGAAACAGAAAGAAAACTGAAAAATCGAGAAAAAGAAAAGGCCCCGTAAAATACGGAGCCTTTTCAAAATAAAGTTCGTTTAAATTAGAACTTGTAAGCAACACCAACGCGGAAATCGTTGGTCTTGTAGTCAACATTGTACTTAACGTTGTTCTTGCTGTAGTCTTCGTCACCGAAGTCGGTGTAACGATATTCAGCACGAAAGATGATGTGGTCTGTCATAGCATAGTCGAAACCAGCGCCGATTGTCCAACCGACGAGTGTGTCGCTATCGCTAGCTGAATAACCGGGCAATATTTTTCCGTCAGCCTCTTTTCTGTTGAAGTGCGAATCAACCTTGGCGTAAGCAACACCACCAGCAATGTAAGGCATCCAGCGATCAACTGCATAACCGACACGTGCACGGGTAGAACCAGCCCATTGTTCTTTTAACTTGCCGTTGAGGCTGAATTCGGAGGCACCGGAATTGTATGAACGCTTGTCGCTCTCGTCCATGTCGCCCCATACCCAGTCGGTATCGGCACCGATGACGATATTGTTGCCGAGGTCATAGTTATAACCGGCATAGATGCCACCGATGAAGCCTGACGGATCAGGTGAGAAGCCCTGTCTACGGCTCCATGCGTCGCCCTGACCTCTGTACTTGCCCTTAAGGTCTGTATCTGACCAGGAACCACCGATCTGGGCACCAGCGTAGAAACCGGTCCAAGAGAAAGCCGGAGCTGCAACAACAGGAGCTGGCTCCTGATTTGCTACAACGTCAGCAGCTTGTGCTGAAGAAGCTGCTGCAAGAGCAGCTGCAGAAGCAGCAATAAGATATCTAATTTTCATTTTTATTCTCCAATGCAATAAAATGCCGTCTGAACCTATATAGTTTATCTGGATAAGAATTGCTGTAGCACGAAAGACACACCTCACAAAAACTGAAAAAAAAACCTCAATAAATTGTGAAAGTGCTTGAAAAAACAGGGAAATTAAATGCGATTCAATTCGGCAAAAAAGTTTTAAATCCCGTTTGATCAGGATCCAAAATAGTCGAATTGCTATGATTCGCAAATTCTCCGCTCTTTTCAAAAACAGATAATTCATATGCCTGATATACTTTACGTAAAAGACATGCATTGGCGCTATATCAGGTTCTGTGAACATTGGAAAGTTTATTTGAATGAAACAAAAAAAGCCCCACAGTTTTCTGCGGGGCTTTTTTTTGAATTCTTTAAAAAGAATTAGAACTTGTAGGCAACGCCAACGCGTACGTCGTTGGTCTTGTAATCTACATTATATTTGAAGTCCTTGTTGCCGAAGTCCTTGTCGCCGAAATCGGTGTAACGATATTCAGCACGAAGGATGATGTGGTCGGTCATGGCATAATCGACGCCGGCACCCAGAGTATAGCCGGTCAAAGTATCGCTATCATTGACCTTGCTGTTACGAGAACCCGAGAACTTGGCATCGGAATCGATCTTGGCATAAGCAACACCGCCAGCAAAGTAAGGCATCCAGCGATCCATTGCGTAGCCGATACGAGCACGTGTTGATCCGGCCCATTTTTCTTTGATCTTGCCGTTAACTTTGTATTCGTCAGCTTCACCTTTACGGTAGGTCGCGCTGTCGCTTTCGTCCATATCGCCCCATACCCAGTCGGTATCGGCGCCGATTACGATATTGTTGCCAAGGTCATAGTTGTAACCGGCATAAAGACCGCCGATGAAACCTGACGGATCCGGTGAGAAGGATTTACCGAAGCCGGCAAAGTCTTTTGCATTGCTACGGCCTGTGATCTTCTGATCTGTGTCAGACCATGAACCACCGATCTGACCACCAGCAAAGAAGCCGGTCCAGGAGAAAGCAGGAGCGGCAACAACCGGAGCCGGTTCCTGATTCATGACAACGTCAGCAGCTTGTGCGCTGGAAGCAGCGGTTAAAGCCAAAGCCGAAGCAGCAACGAGATATTTTATTTTCATTTGTTAACTCCACGCGAAATGTATTGCGATTGAGTTGAATATAGTTTGTGTGGTTACAAAGTCTGTAACAAAAATGCCACAGCAAGTCGAATGAGCATTTTTTTAGGGCTTTTAAGTCAAAAGCTCTTCAGTATGGTAAACAAACTATAAAAAAACGCCGGAAAACCGGCGTTTTTTCTTTATAAATATGATTTGCGAATCAGCTATGGGCAAAAATATCGACTTCGGGAAAGCCGATAAGATCAAGTTCCGACCTTGACGGCAGGAATTCGAAACATGATTTTGCCACACTCTCGCGGCCGTCCCTGATCAACCTAGCCGAAAGTATCGCTTTTAATTGATGGAGATAGAGAACATCCGTTGCGGCATATTCAACCTGTGCCGGTGAAAGCTCGTCAGCACCCCAGTCCGAGGATTGTTGTTGTTTGGAGATATTGATCTCTAGGAGTTCGGCGACCAGATCTTTCAAACCGTGCCGGTCGGTATAAGTCCGGGTGAGTTTCGAGGCTATTTTTGTACAAAAAACCGGTCTCGGCATGACGCCGAATGTCAAAGCCAATACAGCAAGGTCAAAACGGCCGAAGTGGAATATCTTGGTAATATCCGGATCTCTGAGGATTTTTACAAGATTGGGTGCTGTCTTTTGCCCTTTGGCAATTTGTATAACATCAGCCGTTCCATCGCCTGGAGAAATCTGGACGACGCAGAGCCGGTCGCGATGCGGCTGCAGTCCCAAAGTTTCAGTGTCAATAGCAACTTCCTTGACATTATAATGTTTCAGGTCGGGCAAATCGCCTTTGTGAACACGTATTTTAGCCATTCTTATTATCCTATTTATTACTCAAGGCAGTTAGAATTCTTGCCCAGGATCGCTGTCCTTTATGGAATGATCTGAGATTATATTTTTCATTCGGCGAATGGATGCGATCGTCATCCAATCCGAAACCGACAAGCAGAGATTCCATTCCGAGGAAAGATTGGAAATCGCCGACAATCGGAATCGAGCCGCCCATGGCTGCAAGAATTGTCGGTTTGTTCCATTCTTCTGTTAAAGCTTTCTTGGCAAGTTGAACAAGCGGCGAATCATAGGCCAGTTCGATAGCTGGCGAAGCTCCGTGATCTTTGAATTCGACAGAGCAGTCAGCCGGAATTTGCGAGCGAACATAATCACGGAATGATTTTCTGATTTTTGCCGGATCCTGTTTGTGGACAAGTCTGAAAGAAATTTTTGCACTGGCTTTGGCGGCAATGACTGTCTTGAAGCCTTCCCCTTCATAACCGCCGCTGATGCCATTGACCTCGGCGGTCGGTCTTGCCCATACGAGTTCAAGAACGGAACGACCTTTTTCGCCTGCCGGAATCGATAAGCCGACAGGTCCTAAAAATTCTTTAGGACCACGATTGAGTGCATTCCAGGATTTCAAAACAGCTTCCGGTGTTTCTTCAACACCGTCATAGAATCCTTTAAGGGTTACATGGCCGTTTTCATCGTGTAGGCCGGCAATAATTTTTGCGAGAATTTGAATAGGATTTGCCGCAGCACCACCAAAATGACCGGAATGAAGATCGCGATCGGCACCTTTAATAATGATTTCGTCACTCACCATGCCTCTTAATGCAATGGATATGGACGGTGTATTGGCATCCCACATGCTGGTATCACAAACGAGAGCATAATCGGCTTTCAACTCGTCTTTATGGGCATGTAAAAAGGGTTGCAGTGAAGGAGAGCCGGATTCTTCTTCCCCCTCGAACAGAATTGTGATCGCAATCGGAAGAGTACCGGTTTCCTTCTTGAAAGCACGGCAAGCCTCGACAAAGGTCATAAGCTGTCCCTTGTCATCACCGGCGCCGCGCGCAGCAATAACCTTTTCACCGTTTAACTGTTTTATTTTCGGGTCAAAGGGATCATCTTCCCAAAGGTTAAGGGGGTCAACCGGCTGTACATCATAGTGACCATAAAACAGAACATGGGGTGCATCTTTTGTCGGACCCGGATGATGGGCAACAACCATAGGATTGCCTGTGGTATCGCGGCGCGAAGCTTCAAAACCGATCGATTTCAAATCATTGACCAGCCAATCGGCAGCTTTGCGACAGTCCTCTTTATATTTGGGATCAGTGGAAATAGAGGGGATACGTAAAAGTTCGAAAAGATGTTCGAGACTATTATCAAGATTTGAATCAAGACGGGATAAAACTTTATCAAGCATGGAGTGCACCTGCGGTTTGTTGATTGGAAAACAACTTTAAGCCTCTTAAGCCGTTTTGCAAGTTGTTAACATCATTTTTGGCATCTTCACATCGCTCTTCTTATATTCGATAAGGCATTTTCCGCTTTTACCACTTTCCGGCGTTATGTTTGACAATGGGAGCAATAAAAACTCGAACGACCGGATTGGACAATTCGTTTTATAGGGGTTCCGCATTGGGGACATGATTCCCCTTCTCGTCCATAAACCGAAAAACGGTGTTGGAAGTAACCGAGCGAACCGTCTGCATGAATGTAATCGCGAAAGGAAGAACCACCTACTTCTATCGCCTCGTTGATAACATCACGGATATTTTGTACAAGAATTTCCGATTTTTGTCGCGCTACTGCCGATTTTTTTCCGAGTGTTAATGATTTCCGTTTTGGAGAAAGGTGACTTCGCCATAAGGCCTCGCAGACATAAATATTTCCAAGTCCGGCAATGATGGTCTGATCAAGGAGTGCGGCTTTAAGAGGTGCTTCCTTGTTGCGCAAAACCTCGTTAAGATAAGCACCCGAAAGGCCGTTTCCGGTTGGTTCCGGCCCCAGATGGGCCAATAATTTATGGCGTTCAAGATCAGCGGTTTTTGTCAACAACATAAAGCCGAAACGCCGTGGATCATTATAGACGGCATGCAAAAGCTCGCCGTCCTTTGTTCTGATATCCATTTCAAAATGGTCATGCGCTGCTAGCTTGTTTTTTTCATGATAATAGGAACCGAGCGTTGTGTTTTCGACCCGCCAGGACCCTGACATACCCAAATGGCTTATAATTGTTTCATTACTATCAAGATGGATAAGCAGATATTTTGCCCGTCGTCCGAGACCGATAATTTCATGACCGACAAGATGGGATTGAAAATTTTCCGGAAATGGAAAACGTAAATCCGGTCGGTTTTGTTTAACATGTATTATCTTTGCATGGGTGAAACTTGGTTCGAGACCACACTTTACAGTTTCAACTTCAGGAAGTTCAGGCATATCCAATTGTTCTTGAGTTCTAAGCGGGAATTTGTTTCAACCGCTTTGGTTTAGGCATATAACATTGTTTTTTTAAAAGTAATCGTTGCGAAAGCCGATTTTAAGGCAAGACAAAAATTTTCTCACGAAAAAATTTCGTAAAAGATAGAATGTCATTTTTTATTGAACGATAAAACATAAACTTTTTAAAATTGTCATCGGATGAAGATTTACCGAATATGCAATCATTAAAGAGGTTCATTAAAAATCGGGTTATTAAATAACATCATTGTGATATGAATGATTGAATTGGAAAATTAACCAATTGTTAACCTTTTTCTGTCAATTTCTAATTAAAAATAAATGTTATCTTCTTGAAAAACAGAGATAACAACCACAAATAAGGCTTAATACCGCGATGATTGACCACGGATGTACTGGCAGTCAACGCATAACGGAAGGTCGGGTTTTTCCCCGGCCTTTTTGTTGCTTTTAACCATTTTAAAAAACCGATTTCGAATTTTTAGAAAAAACGGAATCCGTCTTTTTCAAATCAGGCTTTGTTGAGAAAATGGGCGTAATTACGCCCACTCGCCTTTTCTGAACACCGGAACTTTTTTCCCGTCAGCGCTGATGCCGTCAATATCGATTTCTCCCGACCCGATCATCCAGTCGATATGAATGAGACTTTTATTGCCACCCTGCTTTTCGATTTGTTCTTTAGAAAGTGCGGCTCCTTTCAAGAAGCATTTTGAATAGCACTGCCCAAGGGCAATATGGCAGGCGGCATTTTCATCAAACAATGTATTATAGAACAACAGACCGCTTGCAGAAATCGGAGACGAATTGGGAACGAGAGCAACTTCGCCCAAATGGCGGGCACCTTCATCGGTATCAAGTATCTGTTGCAATACTTTTTCGCCTTTCGAAGCGTGTGCTTCGACAATGCGCCCTTTTTCAAAACGGACTTTGATTTTATCTATCAATGTGCCTTGATAGGATAGGGGCTTTGTCGAGCTTACATAACCTTCAACACGATGGGCGTGAGGCGTTGTGAAAACTTCTTCGGTCGGAATATTCGGGTTGCAGATAACACCATTTTTTGCCTTTGAAGCACCACCTTGCCATTCGTGGCCATCAGCAAGGCCAATCGTCAAATCTGTTCCGGGACCACTATAATGAAGGGCGGAAAAGCGTTGGTCATTCAACCATTTTGAATGTTTTTTCAGATTGGCATTGTGATCTTTCCATGCGCCGATTGCATCCGGCTTATCGACACGCGAAGCAGCAAATATCGCATCGGCAAGTTTTTTTGTCGCCTCGATGATTGGTAAATCCGGAAAAACCACAGCCGCCCATGACGGATTGGGATAGGAAACGATATTCCAGTTGATATCAAAGCCGGCAATTTTTTCGAGCGCCGGTTGATAGGCTAGAGATGTGGCTTTATTGACCCGTGATACTTTGGCAGGGTCTTCATTGGCAAGAAGCGACGGATTATCGCCAGCAATAGCAAGTCGTGCCGCCCCGTTTGCATAGGCTCTTGCCATACCTTCATAAAGCCAGCTTGCGGCCTTATCGAAACTCTTTTCATGAGCATCTTTGAAACGGCCAAGCGTCATTTCTTCATCACTGAAAATAGGGGTAACAACACCGGCACCGGCTTTATAGGCATGATGGGCAATCCGGCGAACGAGTGGAAGTGCAGCGAGCGGGCTTGTGAGAACAAGATCTTGACCTTTCTGCAGGTTGAGGCCGACCTTGACAGCCACTTCGGCGAGCCGGTCAAGCTTTTGAGGATCGATAACAGATTGGTCTTCATTCATTGCGGGTGTTTCCTTTTAAATTAAAAATCGCAAAACGAGATTTACAGAATAATTAATAATGTTTTTCAGAACGATATTAAAGGCACGTTTAGAAAAGACGAAGAGGAAAAACGGGAAAATATTGGAACACATATTGGAAAGAAGTTTTGAAACAATAGCGAGATTTGAAAATTTTGATAGACAGTACGATTCCATTCATTAATATCTCTCTTTGGAGAATAATTTCAAAACCAGAGGGAGAATGACTTGAAACAGGATATAATGGTGCTTAGTCCGCTTGGCGATCGTCAGATGGAAGATCTCGGCAAGCGTTATAACTTATTGCGTGCAGATTTGGCTGATGATTTGAGTGATTTCGTTCAAAAAAACGGCCAGAACTGCCGCGCGGTTATTAGCACTGGCCATATTGTTTTTGATAATCGGCTGATTTCGAAATTGCCTAGAGTCGAGCTTGTCGCCTGTGTGACGGCCGGGTTTGATCAGGTTAATCTCAAGGATTTGAAAGATCATAATATCCGTTTAACCAATACGCCGGATGTATTAACCGATGATGTTGCCGATGTGGCATTGATGTTGATGCTCGCCGCACGCCGGCGTCTCGTTATTGGTGATCATTATGTGCGCTCCGGTGAATGGGCCAAAAAAGGGCCGATGCCACTTACTGAAACAACGGCCGGAAAACGCGCTGGTATCGTCGGGCTCGGACGAATTGGACACGCTATAGCCACACGATTTGAAAGTTGCGGGCTCACAATCGGCTATTACGGACGCCACAAAAAACCGGATGTCGCTTATCAGTTTTTCCCCTCGCTTGTGGAACTTGCCAAGTGGTCGGATATTCTGGTTGTTGCAGTAACCGGCGGCAAGGAAACCGAGAAGCTCATTTCCAAAGAAGTGATTGCAGCACTTGGAAACCGCGGTTCTCTTATCAATATTTCGCGCGGCACGGTTATTGACGAAGACGCCATGATTAAAGCCTTGCAAAACAAAGAATTGGAAACGGCCGGTCTTGATGTCTATCTTAACGAGCCGAATATCAATCCGGCATTTTATACGCTTGAAAATGCAGTTCTCTATCCCCACCATGGCAGCGGTACTGTTGAAACACGCGACAGAATGTCCGATCTTGTGGTGGAAAATATTGATGCGTTTTTTGCCGATAAAACTTTGCCTTCCGAAGTTGAATTTTGATAAAGAATTTCAGCCGGAAAGGGGAAAAGCATTCTTTTAGAAGATAGCATGAGAGTGTTTCTCAAAAAGCGTATTTTTTCTTAATGTTTATCACCGGAAATATCGTTAAACGAGAGATAAGCACTGTAGCTAGTACAGTGCTTATTTTATTTGATGGAAAGATTGATTGCACAAGTTTTTGTCAGTTAAAAGCCGGTGGAAGGGCGTTTTGGAACGAACCGGTTTGAATTAGATAAATAACGTAAAATCCGGTTTGATAGTCTGCTCTACACATTCTAAAAATGCTTTAAAAAAACAATGGCTCGTGCGTTCAACCATCGACAATTCATGGCTTTCAACCATCATTGAAAGCCACTGTTTTACGAAGTTGAGGCGGCGAGCACAATTTCTGTTACGATAATAAAGTGTGCTATAACGATAACAGGTCGAGCGGCCATTGTTTCCGGTTTTTCACTGTGTTTTCAGTTTTACCGGAACGGCTCTCTAAGCTTTTATGCTGAAGGTGATAATCAGCCGCCAAGTTCCGACATATGACGGCTTAATCCGCAAATACCATCTTTTTCGATTGAAAATTCATGCCCCTTTGGCTTGCTGTCGATTGCTTTCAGGATAAGTTCGGTCAGTTTTTCATCACTTTCCGAGCTTCTGATGGCTTCACGCAATTCGACCATGCCGGATTGCCCCATGCAAGGGTAAAGTTTGCCGGTCGAACCGATGCGCACACGATTGCAAGAAGCACAGAAATCACAAGAAAGTGGGGTAATAAACCCAAGTCTTCCACCCGTTTCCTTGACTGTTACGTAACGGGCAGGGCCGCCTGAACAATGGGCATCCGGAACCAATGTCCAGCGTTGTTCAAGACTTTTCCTTAAAGCACCGAGTGAAAGGAAGGTTTCATAACGGTCGTGACCGGTATAGCCCATCGGCATTTCTTCAATGACGGTAAGATCCATACCGCGCCTATGGGCAAAACGGATGAGATCGTCAACTTCACCGAGAAAGTCACCACGCATGGCGACGGCATTCAATTTAACTTT
Organism: uncultured Bartonella sp.; assembly: GCA_946480935.1. Taxonomy (GTDB): domain Bacteria; phylum Pseudomonadota; class Alphaproteobacteria; order Rhizobiales; family Rhizobiaceae; genus Bartonella. The sequence continues at coordinate 10,323 of CAMLLT010000017.1, forward strand.
CAATCCGGCTTTTTGCGCCGCATCAATACCGGCAAGCACATGGGCAATATCACCGCGACGGGTCAATTGGTGATAGCGGACAGGGTCAAGTGTATCGAGAGAGACGTTGACACGTTTGACACCATTTTGAACAAGTGCGTCTGCGTAACGGGCAAGCAATGTTCCATTGGTTGTCAATGTCAATTCTTCAAGGCCATGTCCGAGATGCTTACCCAGCATTTCAAACAAGACCATAATGTTGCGCCGAACCAATGGTTCTCCACCGGTAAGACGGATTTTGGTGACACCAAGATCAATCATCCGGCTGGCAACACGGTAGAGTTCCTCGATTGTCAGAAGCTCTTTTTTGGGCAAAAACACCATTTCTTCCGCCATGCAGTAAACACAGCGTAAATCACAACGATCGGTTACAGAAAGTCGCAGATAGCTGATCTTTCTGCCAAAAGGATCAACCAACTTTGATTCTGGTGTTTTTTGCACTCTCTAAACTCCTTACTGGACAAGAGGTCCCTCACCGGATTTTAAATCAATACCCGTGATATGGGATTTTCCGGCCAAAATTGCTATATATTGTTGAACAGCTTTTGACCAGCTTGACGCCTCCAGCCAGGCAGCGATTTTTTCTTTTACCAATTCCAGCGGAAGAATTTTTCCGGGAATAATCTGGTTTATTTCTACAATATGATAACCATAACGGCTCTCGATTGGTTGCATCAATAGCCCTGGTTTTTTTGCTTTTTTCAAAGCATTTTCAAATTCCGGTACAGTTGAGCCACGCGTTATCTGACCAAGATTACCACCTTGAGCCGCTGAAGGGCAGGAAGAAATATCTTTCGCAATTGTGGCAAAGTCTTGCGGATTTTTTTTCACCTGTTCCAAAATGGCATAAGCTTTCTCGCGTGCTTGATCGAAAGCCTTTTTGTCTTTCGGATTGGCGCTAACGAGAATGTGTCTGACTTGCCAGATCGTTTCGGTTGAAAAGCGTGACGGGTCACGATCATAGAACGCTTTGCAATCTTCTTCACTCGCTTCAGGTGTTTTTATTTCACTTTCAAGAAGGGCAGAGATTGCAGCATCAAGCTTTGTCTGGCGGGCATTATCTTGCTCCCCACTATCTTCACCAGCACTCACTTCCCGTGCACCGTCTTCATTATCGGGAACAAGATTTTTATCTTTTGCTTCCTGCCACAAAAGTTCACGGATAACCAACGAACGCGCGGCTTCAAGAAGCGCTCCACCCGGCGTTCGAGCCGGATGATTTTGTGCTTCTTGCAGAATATCGACTTCGGGAATGACAACGCCATTAACGCTGACTTCTTTAAATAGCGGCTTTGCTTTCGGCGGAATTCTGGTGTCGATTTCCTGCTTGGTGGGGGAAGGGGGAACCACTATTTTTCTTAATCCCGAATGTTCGATTTTAACCCTTGTTGCCATAAAATTATTCCCTTATCCGAAGTTTTACTCCGTTACTTCTCTACGGATGTGAACGGGCAGGCGTTCTTTTTTGCGAACAACCTGATAGCCCGGACGCCAGATATAACGCACCGGCGCACTCAGCATATGAACGAGACGTGTAAACGGGAATAAAAGCAAGATGGTAAGACCGAGGAAAAGGTGCAGTTTGAATACGAAAGCCACATCGGTGATATAGCTTGAAGCTGCAAGGTTGAAGGTGAATATTCCCTGTGCCCAATCCATCAGCTTGACCATTTCATGCCCGTCGAGATGCTGCATCGAAAAAGGTATGGTTGCAAGGCCGAGGAAAAGCTGTACCCACAACAGAAGAATAATCAATGTATCTGTTGTGCTTGACGTTGCCCTGACCCGCGGGTCGAACAAACGCCGATGGGCGAGCATTGTTGCACCGATAATGGCCATGGCTCCGGCAATGCCACCGGCTGTCATGGCAACAATCTGTTTGAAACTATGGCTGACGCCTAGAGCATCCCAAACCGCAATCGGTGTGAGAAGCCCGACAAAATGGCCTAAAAAGATAAACAACACACCGACATGGAAAAGAACAGAACCCCACATCAATTGTTTACGACGCAACAACTGGCTGGAACTTGCACGCCATGTATAAGGCTCGCGGTCATAACGGATAATGGAGCCAAGTGCCAGAACAGTCAAAGCAATATAGGGATAGACCCCGAATATGAGTGTATGGAAAAAGTGCAACATTGTCTCTCTATCCTTAAATTTGCGTTGAAGCATCGCGGTGCTGGGCACGGATGCGACGTTGTAACCGGTCAGGCCCGCAATCATTTTCACCCTGATTGCCACCGAAAGTAATGGCTTCCTCTTCCCAGATGCGGTCGAGAGCCTCAAGGTCATTCGGGTCATCTTCTTTACGGTTGACGATTTCGGCCGTTAGTGCCTCGTCGGCTCGTTCGCCAGACAGGCTTTCAAGAGCAACAAAAGCTGCGGCATAAACGGAACCGCGTTTTTGCAATCTCTGCCGGATAGCCGAAATGATATGCAAGGTTTCGCCAAGAAGATGGCGGGCTTCCTCGTCACTTCTTGTTGACAGAAATTCCAGAAACATCGGCAGATAATCCGGCATTTCGTGAACGTCGATTTCAAAACCGGCCTCGTCATACATGTCCTTGAGGTCGACCATCGCCTGTCCACGATCGCGGTTTTCACCGTAAACATGTTCAAAAAGATGGAGCGACAAAGACCGCGTTCTGTCAAAAAGCAAAACGTAGTCTTCCTGTACTTCATAAATGTCACGATCGGAAATTGCCGAGACCAGACTTTTCAGGCCGACAATTTCTGACGCATCAAGATCGGAAAGCTGATCGAGCGTTGCTCTGATGAGATTGCCCGATTGCTGCAATTCTTCATCCGGATAGCTTAAAAGTAAGGAAATGATTTTGAGATCGGAATTCATTACGCGCTCTCCTTCAATAAGTCTGTCGGTGTTGTGACGACTTTCTTACCCTTTGAGCCGAAAAGATCACCCTTTGAATTGCCGCCCGAACATCCGTTGCCGAATGAAAAGCCGCAAGACCCGCGCAGATCATAGGCATCTTCACTCACTTCACGGTGTGATGTCGGAATGACAAAACGGTCTTCATAATTGGCTATCGCCATGACCTGATACATGTGTTCGATCATTTCAGGTGTCATGCCGACTTTTTCCGCATATTCCGGACGATATTCACCATCGACAGATTTCGCACGCATATAGGCACGCATGGCAAGCATACGTTCAAGTGCCGAAACAACCGGTGCTTCTTTGCCGGCAGTCAACAAATTGGCAAGGTAACGCACGGGTATGCGCAACGAGCGGACATTGGGAATGAAATCGTCCATTGCAAGCTTGCCAGCTTCGGCTGCCGATTGCAGCGGCGAAAGCGGCGGAATATACCAGACCATCGGCAATGTGCGATATTCAGGATGAAGCGGAAAGGCTACTTTCCATTTCATTGCCATTTGATAGACAGGCGAATGTTGGGCGGCTTCAATCCACTCGTCACTGACACCGTCTTTACGTGCCTGTTCGATAACAGCAGGGTCATTCGGATCAAGGAAAATCTTCAATTGTTCCTCATAAAGATCCTGTTCGCCTTCTGTAGCAGCAGCATCGGAAATCTTGTCGGCATCATAAAGCATCACACCAAGATAACGGATACGACCGACACAAGTTTCCGAACAAACAGTCGGCATACCGCTTTCAATGCGCGGATAGCAGAAAATGCATTTTTCCGATTTGCCGGAAGACCAGTTGAAATAGATCTTCTTATAGGGGCAGCCTGAAACACACATACGCCAGCCGCGGCATTTTTCCTGATCGATGAGAACAATACCGTCATCCTCGCGCTTATAAATCGCTCCCGATGGGCAAACGGCCACGCAGGCAGGATTGAGGCAATGTTCGCAAAGACGAGGCAAATACATCATGAATGTATTTTCAAATTCGCCGTAAATTTCTTTTTCGACATTGGCAAAATTGTAATCTTCGGAACGCTTAGAAAATTCGCCACCAAGCACATCTTCCCAATTCGGGCCCCATTTGATTTTTTCCATGCGCTCGCCGGTAATCTTCGAGCGCGGACGGGCAACCGGCATGGTTTTTGACTCTTTTGCCGTTTGCAAATGCTCATAGTCGAAATCGAACGGTTCATAATAATCGTCAATCTCCGGCAGATCGGGATTGGCAAAAATTTTGGAGAGAACACGCCATTTTGCGCCCATGCGCGGACGTATCTTGCCATTCGATTTTCTTATCCAGCCGCCATTCCAGCGTTTCTGGTTTTCCCAATCTTTGGGAAAACCGATGCCGGGTTTGGTCTCGACATTGTTGAACCAGGCATATTCAACGCCTTCACGGTTCGTCCAGACATTTTTGCAGGTGACAGAGCAGGTATGGCAACCGATACATTTATCGAGGTTCAGAACCATACCTATTTGCGCGCGAACCTTCATTCTGCGGCCTCCTTCATTGCTGAATTTTCTTCACCATCCATCCAATCGACATGGTCAAGTTTGCGCACCACCACAAACTCGTCACGATTGGCGCCGACAGTGCCGTAATAATTGAAACCGTATGATTGCTGGACATAGCCGCCGATCATATGGGTCGGTTTGGTAATAACGCGGGTCACCGAGTTATGGATCCCTCCGCGTTGTTTGGTTAAAGGCGAGCCCGGAACATTCACGATTTTTTCCTGGGCGTGATACATGAAGACCGTTCCGTCTTTCATGCGCTGTGAAACGATGACACGGGCAACAAGCGAACCATTGGCATTGAAAGCTTCCACCCAGTCATTATCGACAATACCGGCCTTTTGAGCGTCATTTTCCGAAATCCAGACAACCGGTCCGCCTCTGTTCAAAGTCAACATCAACAGATTGTCGGAATAGGTCGAATGGATACCCCATTTCTGGTGAGGGGTTATGAAGTTCAAAATCAGATGCGGCTTGTCACCGGCCTTGGCTTCGATGGCTGTTGTTACCGTTTTGGTGTCGATCGGCGGGCGATAAACGCAGAAACCTTCACCAAAGGCACGCATCCACAAATGATCCTGATAAAGTTGCTGGCGACCGGTGATAGTGCGCCACGGGATCAATTCGTGAACATTGGTATAGCCGGCATTATAGCAGACTTTTTCTGATTCAAGACCGGACCACGTGGGTGACGAAATGATTTTACGCGGTTGGGCAACAATGTCGCGATAACGGATCTTCTCGTCTTCCTTAGGCAATGCGAGATGCGTATGGTCGCGTCCTGTATGTTCACCCAAAGCTTCCCATGCCTTGACAGCAACTTCACCATTGGTTTCAGGTGCAAGGGTCAAAATGACTTCGGTTGCATCAATATCGGTTGCAATGCTCGGCATGCCTTTTGTGGCACCCTCATCTTCAACAACGCCATTGATACGGCCGACGAGATCGACTTCTTCTTCGGTTTTCCAGTTGATACCTTTGCCACCATTGCCGACCTTTTTCATTAATGGCCCAAGGGCGGTAAAACGCTTGTAGATATTCGGATAGTCGCGTTCAACCACCGCAATGGCCGGCATTGTTTTGCCGGGAACAGGTTCGATTTCGCCCTTTTTCCAATCCTTGACATCGAATGGCTGACCAAGCTCGCCCGCAGTATCGTGCTGGCTCGGAGACAAAACGACATCTTTTTCAACACCCAGCACTTCTTTCGATACTTCGGAGAATTTCTCGGCAAGGCCTTTGAAAATATCCCAGTCGCATCTTGCTTCCCAAGCCGGATCAACCGCGCTTGAAAGCGGGTGGATGAAGGGGTGCATGTCCGACGTGTTAAGGTCATTCTTTTCGTACCATGTTGCAGTCGGCAACACGATATCGGAATAGACACAGGTTGTAGACATACGGAAATCGAGTGTTACGAGAAGATCGAGTTTGCCTTCCGGCGCTTCGTCATGCCAGACGGCTTCTTTGGTCTCGACCCGTCCCTGATCTCCCAGATCCTTGCCCAACACGCCATTGGCCGTGCCGAGGAAGTGTTTGAGGAAATATTCGTGCCCTTTACCTGATGAACCGAGAATGTTCGAGCGCCAGACAAACATGTTGCGTGGCCAGTTTAACGGATCATCCGGATCTTCGCACGACATTTGAAGGCTGCCCGATTTCAGACCGTCGACGATATAGTCCTTCGGTTCTTTACCGGCAGCTTCCGCTTCTCTAACAAGGTTGATCGGATTTGCTTTCAATTGTGGTGCCGACGGCAGCCAACCCATGCGCTCGGCACGGATATTATAGTCGATCAATGCACCATCCCACGGCCCTTCGGGAGCAGTCGGCGACAACAATTCGCTGACTTTCACAGTTTCATAGCGCCATTGATCGGTATGGGCATAGAAAAACGACGTACCGTTCATCTGGCGTGGCGGACGCGACCAGTCAAGACCGAAAGCAAGCGGAGCCCAACCGGTTTGCGGACGCAATTTTTCCTGTCCCACATAGTGGCTCCAGCCACCGCCGGATTGGCCGATACAACCGCACATAACAAGCATATTGATAATGCCGCGATAGTTCATATCCATATGGTACCAGTGGTTGATACCGGCACCGAGAATAACCATCGAGCGACCTTTGGTCTTTTCGGCATTGCGGGCAAATTCCCGCGCAACGGTTATGATTTTATCGCGCGAAACGCCCGTGATCTTTTCTGCCCATGCGGGAGTATAAGGAATATTTTCATCATAGGAGGTTGCACAGTTTTTGTCTTTGAAACCACGTTCCAAGCCGTAATTGGCAACAAACAGGTCAAAAACGGTAGCGACAACAACCTCGCCTTCCGGCAATTTCAATTTGCGGGCAGGTACTTTGCGTGTGAGAATGCTCTCATGATCTGTGCCGTCATCGAAACTGTGTTCGCGACTTGCAAAATAGGGGAAATCGACATCGGCAACGGTGTCATGCTCGCCTTCAAGCATGAAGCTCATTTCCAATGTGACATCACGGCCCTTGCCATCTTTTGATTCAAGGTTCCATTTGCCTTTTTCGCCCCAACGGAAACCGGAAGAGCCGAGTGGTGCAACATAATTACCGCTTTTCATATCAACGGCAACAGTTTTCCATTCGGGATTATTGGTTTCACCGAGCTTGTCGGCAAAGTCGGAGGCACGCAGCAAGCGGTCAGGAATGAAGTGGCCATTTTTGCTAACCAGTCTGACGAGCATCGGCATATCTGTGTAGCGCTGGCAATAATCTTCAAAATATTCAGCCTGACGCTCCAGATGAAATTCGCGCAAAATAACGTGGCCGAGCGCCATAGCAAGTGCTGCGTCGGTTCCTTGTTTGGGATGAAGCCAGAGATCGGCAAACTTGCTTGCTTCCGAATAATCGGGTGAAACAACCACCGATTTTGTGCCTTTATAGCGGGCTTCCGAATAAAAATGCGCGTCCGGTGTGCGTGTTTGCGGCACGTTGGAGCCCCAAAGCATAAGGAAACCGGCATTATACCAGTCGGCAGATTCAGGCACATCTGTCTGTTCACCCCATGTCATGGGTGAAGCAGGCGGCAAATCGCAATACCAGTCATAGAAAGACATGCATACACCGCCCAGAAGTGACAGATAACGCGAACCGGAAGCATAGGAGACCATGGACATTGCCGGAATCGGCGAAAAGCCGATAATCCGGTCGGGACCATATTTCTTGATCGTGTAAGAATTGGCAGCAGCGATAATCTCGTTGACTTCGTCCCATGTAGAGCGAACAAAGCCGCCAAGCCCGCGAACCTTCTGGTATTCAGCCCGCTTTTCAGGATTTTCCTGAATTGCAGCCCATGCACCGACCGGTGTTTTTACCACGCGTTCCTTGCGCCACAATTTGATGAGACGCGCACGGATAAGCGGATATTTTACACGGTTTGCCGAATACATATACCAGCTATAGCTTGCGCCCCGCGGACAGCCACGTGGTTCATGGTTGGGGAGATCGGGGCGGGTACGCGGATAATCAGTCTGCTGGGTTTCCCAAGTGACAATACCACCCTTGACATAGATTTTCCACGAGCACGAGCCGGTGCAATTGACACCATGCGTCGAGCGTACGATTTTGTCATATTGCCAGCGTTTGCGATAAGCGTCTTCCCATGAGCGGTTTTCATCGGTTGTTACACCATGTCCATGAGAAAACGGTTGTTTTTTTCGTGCCAGAAAATTCAGGCGGTCGAGTAGTAGACTCATCAATGGTCTCCTTAACTTACAGCGTTATTTTTGTGTCCGACGACCTTCGACATGGAGGATTGCACCGTTACGGATGTAACAGAACCATGTGATGGCGAGGCAAATAACGTAAAAGATCATAAATCCCCAAAGTGCGGCTTGCGGGCCACCCGTTGCATCTTTGGATAGTGCAAAACTTACGGGTATAAGAAAGAAAGCATAGGCAGCAATGGCGGCAGTAAAGCCGGTGATTGCAGCCGATTCACGGTCGCTTTGATGGCGTTTTTGTTCTTCCGTGGCATTCGGCATAGTCTTGTCGATAACACGGCTCATAATAACCGGTATCATCTGGAAGGTTGAAGCATTGCCGACACCGGTTGCAAAGAACAAAACCATGAATGCAGCAAAGAAACCGGGGAAAGCAATGGCGCTGCCGGGATTTGCAACAAAATAGAGGGCGGCACCCAGAGCAAGCATCATCAGGATGAATGCCCAGAAGGTTACACGTCCACCGCCGATTTTGTCGCTTACGCCACCAAATCCCGCACGTGCGAGTGCCGAAATCAGTGGTCCCAAGAATACATAGTGCAACACGTTTACATCCGGAAAGGTCAACCGCATCAAAAGTGGGAATGCAGCAGAAAAACCGATGAACGAGCCAAAAGTTCCCATATAAAGAACGCACATCAACCAGTTGTCTTTGCGTTTGAAAATAATAGCCTGATCGGCAAATGAAGCCTTGGCATCGGCAATGTCGTTCATTCCGAACCAGCAGCATATGGCTGATAAAGCAATGAAGGGTACGAAAACAAAAGCACCATTCTGTAACCAGAGTTCGGAAGTGGAACCGTCGGCTTGCGTCACAGTGAGCGGGTGGCCGCCCAACCAGCCGAAAGCGTTGGTGGCAATAACAAGCGGTACAACAAATTGCACAACCGACACACCGAGATTGCCCAAACCGGCATTAAGGCCGCTCGCTTTACCTTTTTCGGATTTCGGGTAGAAAAACGAGATGTTCGACATGGAGGAAGAAAAGTTTCCGCCACCGAAGCCGCACAATAGTGCGAGAAGCGCCATGATCCAATAAGGGGTGTTGACGTCCTGCACAGCAAAACCGATTCCGAGTGCCGGTATCAACAAAGAAGCGGTTGTGAGCGCCGTCCAGCGGCGGCCACCGAATATCGGCACCATGAAGGAATAGAAAATACGCAGTGTTGCTCCGGAAAGACCCGGTAAAGCGGTAAGCCAGAACAATTGTGTCGAGCTGAATTTGAAACCGGCACGCGGCAATTCAGCCACAACCACCGACCAAACCTGCCACACAGCAAAAGCTAAAAGCAGAGCCGGAATAGACAACCAGAGATTCTTGTTGGCAATTTTGCTCCCGTAATTGTTCCAGAAGCTGTTATCTTCGGGATTCCATTCGGTTAATACATAACCTTTATTAATTTGATTGGACATGCGAATTACTCCTGAAATTCAGGCGTTTTTTGCCCGAGCTCTACCAATTTGCGGTGGTCCATCAGAAGGATTGAAACATGCATCCAGATGAGTGCCGCGAGTGAAATGACAAATAAAATCATGAAGCAGGTTGAATAGACGCCGGTGATGTCGAGGACTTCACCGAAGAGAATGGGCAGGATAAATCCGCCAAGTCCGCCCATCATGCCGACGAGGCCACCAACGGCGCCGACACTTTTCGGGTAATAAACCGGAATATGCTTATAAACGGCCGCTTTCCCGAGAGCCATGAAGAAGCCGAGTATGGCAACAATCAGGGCAAAACCGACAAGGCTGATAGCAAATGTAAAGGTGAATGGACCTTTGGCAGTTTCAACCGTGTACTGTGTCGGAGGGTAGGAGAGGATGAAACATGTAATCGTACACATTGTCAGTGTCCAATACATGACGCGGCGTGCACCAAATTTGTCAGAAAGATAACCGCCATAGGCACGGAAGAGTGACGCGGGTATCGAATAGAGTGCTGCGATAACACCGGCAAGCCACAGATCAATCGAATAAACATCCTGCAAATAGTGCGGCAACCATGTTGCCAAAGCGATATATCCACCGAATACGAAGAAGTAATAGAAGGAAAAACGCCA
>CAMLLT010000018.1 GCA_946480935.1 uncultured Bartonella sp.
GGATCGCCGGGTTGAAACAAAGTTTGTAAAATAAGCCGCAACAAAGTTGCCGGTAGAACTTCGCTTAAAGGAACGCCACCGGAATCATTGGCTTCAATGCCGAAACGTTTGAGTTCGGCAACAACACGGCGGGCAAGATTTCTGTCCCCTGTCACAAGTGCGGCCGTCTTCTTTTTGTCTTCGATCGCCTGCCTTAGCGCAACCGCGACCGCCAAAGCCTCTTCACGTTCATTGGCAGCCTCGATCAAAGAGACATCGGCAAAAATTTCATCAAAACCATTGCGTTTCAATTGTGACCATGTGTCGGTGGTGACAGCCGGTCGCAATGCTTCGGATAAAATTGCCGCGCGTTTTTTCTTGTTTTCCGAAGGCGCTCCAATCTCGTCAACGACATTTCTTGTCAGTTTCATGCGGTCGAACAATTTTTTGAAACTATATTGCGGATGGCCGAAAATGGAGGGGTCGTCATGCGTTTCACCAAGCGCCGCCCATTGGGCATCATCCATTGCAAGGTCAAGGCCGGGCAAGACAACAGCACCATTTTCCAATCCGCTTACCACTTTCAGCAAATCGGCAATGGCCGGAATCGAGCCATTGGAACCGGCCACAATAACGGGATCACGCGGCTTGTTACGCAAAAGTCTTTCAGTTTCCGCACGAATGGCCTGATTGCGCCATTCTGCCGGATTTATTTTCTGCCGCTCGGCAAGAATACCAGGCCAGGTTTTTGTTACAATTTCCAGAAAATCAAGTGTCACCTGCCACCATTCGGCGACCATATCGGGGGCAATATCTTCAAGTTTTGCCCAATCGGCGGACTCTGTCTCGACCTCGTCCATCAGACGGGCGAGATCTTCGGCAAGCCAGATCGCATCGGCTGTATTGGCCGGTATGATAATATCTTCACTGCCGAATAACGAGCGCACATGGGCAGGCAAATTCTCCCGCCATGGACGGATGAGACGCGCCAATAACAAGAGCCGCTCGACATCGCCAATTTTCGGATTGAGCGACAAAGCTGCCGCTCCATTATCAAGGAAAAAAGCCGTATCTTCATCAACATCGCCCAAAGGGCGAATTGTCGGCAGGAAGCTTGAATGTGTCTTGCTCATTTCCACAAAGCAGGAGCGCAGCGTACGCGCGGCACGCCGTGTCGGAACATAGATAAGAGTATCTGCCAAAGCTTTCTGGATATTGCCGCCTTTGCCGAAATCTTTAATCAAACGTCCCGAAAGAAGTGCATCAACAAAAGTTGGCAAAAACGGCGCACCGCTCGAAATCGAAAACAGCTTCGGCTTGTCTTTCACGCTATTTCCCCCCTTTGGCGCATCAGCTCCTCAACCTTGCTAATCATTGCAATTGTCCCGACAGTATACCAATTGCCATCCAAAGGAAAACCATAAAGGCGACCACGCGCTATCGCTTCGTCAAAATAGAGGTTGAGCGATTGCGGTTCGATTTTTGCAAATGCAAATATTTTCGGATTTACAATAAGTGCACCACCATAAATAACCGCCTCAGGTGCATTTGCGGGTGCGCGAACAAGTTTTTGCCCTTCACCAATCAGGAAATCGCCTTTTTCAGGCCCCGCTGCCTGCGTGCGTTTGACCGTCATAAGCAGCATATCCATTCTATCGGGGTCAAAACGATTTGCCATTGCTTCAAGAGTTGGTGTGCCATGGTCGACCCAGAATGTATCGGCGTTAAGAACAAAAAACGGATTTTCTCCCAAAAGTGGCAAAGCTTTCACCACGCCTCCGGCCGAATCGAGAAGTTCGGCACGCTCATCCGAAATGGTTACATGCGGTTTTTTACGGCTTTCGACATGACTTTCGATGGAATCGGCAAGATAATGGACATTAACCACCGCTTCCTCGACGCCGGCTTTTTCAAGGGCATCAAGAGCGCGGTTCAAAAGACTTCGACCGGCAATTTTTACCAGTGGTTTCGGTGTTTTGAAAGTCAATGGCCGCATGCGGGTGCCAAGCCCCGCAGCAAGCACCATAGCATGTGTTATTTTCATTTTTTCACTCTTCAACCAGTTTCGAGGCAATATAGAATTGACGCAATGATGAAAGAGCCGGATGTTCAAGATTGCGTTTCAAATAATCGCGGCAGTGCGGCAAATGTTTCAAATAAGCGGGTTTGCCGTCACGCTTGTCAAGACGAACAAAAATACCGAGAATTTTGGAAACGCGTTGCGCACCGGCAATAGCATAGATGAGTTTGAACTGTTCTTCATCAAAGATACGAGCACCCTTTTTGCGTTCATCGCAATAGGCTTTGATGATACGCTCCTCAAGCGGGCGGCTAATAGCAACACGCGCATCTTGGGCGAGTGATACAACATCATAGGCTGTCGGGCCAATTTGCCCGTCCTGAAAATCAATGAGGCCTATTTTTTTCAAACCCTGTTCATTCTCCCGCCAGATAATATTGGGCGAATGATAATCGCGCATAACAAAACTTTGTTCTGCCTTTTCAAAAATTTCAAAAAGCGGCTCCCATAGCCGATAAAATTCCTCCTTCAGAGGCTGATTTATCTCTGTTCCGGTAAGGTACGGGAAATACCAATCAAGAAGAAGGGAAACTTCTGCCCGTAAGACACCCCGATCATAAACCGGTATATCAAGTGTCAGATCATCGAATTTTTGATGTTTGGGCCACTCTTTCTGGTGAAATGAAGAAAGCAATTTTCCCGATTCGATATAGCGGTTTTCAATTGGTTTCCGTTCTTCATCAAGCACGCCGTCCCGCCCAAGATCGTCGGTAATGAGCAAACCTTTTTCCAAATCTTGCGCTAGAATTTCTGGCGCTACAAAACTATTTTTCAAAATCAGCCGGTCAATGCCGACAAACTGGCTGACCGACGTCGCAAGATGGGCTATTTTTCCATAAGACTGGCCATTTTGTTCGGGCATTTCCATTGCCGGTGCATTCATCAAAATCTCATGACCATTTTTGCCATAAATAATCTCGTAAGAACGCGCCGAAGCATCACCGGTAAAATAGCGGCGTTTGAAATTGCCACGGTGATTGGATTTCAAAAACGCTCTTATTTCCAGCGAACGTTCAAGCCTTTCGGCAGCACGGCCTTCTGCCTCAATCGTTATTTTTCGACCATTTCCCTGATGCTCAAGAAAAATGACAAAATCTGCTTTTCCCAATTCTCCTTCGGCTTTTTCCGGCCATTCGACAAGAACAACTCCGGCCTCTCGCGCTTCTTCAAAGCCAAGTTCGTCTATTTCTTCCGGTTCGTTAATGCGATAAAGATCGGCATGGGTGAGGCTAAATTTTGGCAAATCATAAACTTGAACAAGTGTGAAGGTAGGACTTGGAACATCCATCTCTTCATTATCGGCAAGTGTGCGAACAATAGAACGGGAAAGCGATGTTTTTCCTGTTCCGAGGTCTCCTTCAAGCGTAACAAGATTACCCTTTTCAAGAGCTAGCGCAAAATCCTCGCCAAAGCGTTCGGTTGCTTTTTCATTTTCAAGAAATAAACTGAAAATCATTCTGTTTCCTCTGATTGAAGCAACGTTGCGGGCGAACGACGTTTGGCTGGAAAACGGCAAAAAACAGTTGTTCCTTTTGCATTTCCGGTTTCTATCGCGACACTGCCACCATGAAGCTCGACAAAGCTTTTAACAATCGAAAGACCAAGACCCGCTCCGGCACGTGAACCATGATGGGCATGGGATGAAAACCGCTTGAAAACAGTATCAAGAATTTCTTCCGGAATTCCTGCTCCGTCATCGTGAACAGAAAAGACAATGTCACTTCCATCCTTTTTGGCAGAAAAGGTAATAACACTATTGTCGGGAGCAAAATTGGCGGCATTGCTCAATACATTGACAAAAATCTGCCGTAGCCTTGCCTGATCTGCCGGAATCGTCGTGAGGCCGTCTTCAATTTTTTCTTCAATTTTTACCGGACGGGTACCGAGACGCTCTTTTGTGCGTTCTGTTGCGAAAGTCATTGAAGCGGCAATATCGACATCTTTAATATCAAGTTCCATAATGCCGGCATCAAGTTTAGCAAGGTCCAGAATATCATTGACGATATCAAGAAGCGCACCCGATTCAGAAGCGATGTGCTTGAGATATTCCTGCTGGCGGGAATTGAGAGTGCCGAAAAGTCCGCTTTGTAAAATATCCGAAAAGCCGATAATATTGGTAAGGGGGGTGCGCAATTCATAAGACACATGGCGAACAAATTCGCTGCGCAATGCGTCGGCACTGCGCAATGCATCATTCTTTTCTTGCAATGCACGGGTGATATTGACCGTATCTGTTACATTGACAAAGGTCATCATGGTCTGTGCATTCGGCAGAGGCACCAACGCATAATCAAGAATAACGTCGTTTGTTAAATCCATACGCCCCGAAATGGCATCCCGATTTTCACTAAAACCGGTGATAAATGCGCCAAATGTATCCCATGCATTGCTCGTTGTCTTTTGCGCGCATTCCGCCTGAAGTTTTGAAATATGCGTTCCTTCAACTGTCAATTCGGCGGGTAAAGACCATAATTTGGCCAGTGCCGGATTGGAAAGACGCATACGCCCGTCCGGACCAAACAAAGCGACACCTTCAGAAAGATGGTCCAGCGTTTCGCCTTGCATTTCAATGAGGCTGTTATAACGCCGTTCAAGATCTATTTTTTCAGTGAGGTTTTCAAAAAGCCATGTCACGCCACCTTGCGGATGAGGACTTGCCAAAACCCTGAGCGTGCGACCGTCCGGCAAATTCCAGATCTGCTGGCTTGGCTCACCCGAACGATAGGCGGAAAAAAGCTCTTCCTTCCAACCCCTCCAATCCGGCTTTTCAGCAATAATGCCTTCTTCCCGCAAACGATCAAGAAGAAGAGTATGACTGGGTTCGCTTTCCAGAAAAACCGTATCCAACGGCCAGAGCGTTGCGAAAGCCTGATTGGCAAATTTCAATTTTTGGTCGGGACCAAAAATGGCAACGGCCGTTGAAATCTGGTCAAGCGTTTCGGAATGTCCACGCGCCATGCGCTTCATTTCTTCCGACATTTCTTCCATGGCGCTAATATCATGAGCAAAGGTTGCTACACCATCATCGGACGTCACTTGTGTGACTTCAAGGAGCCTGCGATCCCCTTCGATAATGGCATAGGCAGGGCCTTTGAAAAGCGGTTTATTTTCAAGGAGTTTCTGGCGTGTCGCCTCATTAAACAATGAAGCTTCCTCAGCTTTTTCGGGGTCGTAACCGCTGGCCTTCTGAAATGCACGATTGGCATAAATAATTCTTTTATCGTTATTGACGAGCCAGACAGGTTCATCGAGCGCTTCAAGAAGAACATTACGCATTGCAAGCATCGTCTTCGTAAAAGCGGCATCCTTTTCAAGCTTGGCAAGCTGTTCCTGTTGACCGGAAAGGTCCTGAAAACGCAAAATTGCAGCTGTTCCTGCAATAAGACCGGTTGCTTCAACCAATGTTTTTTGTTTGGTATCCAGATAAAGATCGAAAGATTGCCCGTCATGTCGCAAATGATTGAGAGCTTCATCAAGGAGACGGACTTCATTGTCATCAAGCCACTGCCCGAAACGCAATATATCTTTCGGCTTTACTGCCAAGCGATCTAAAGCCCCCATATGACCGATTATCTCGGGAAGAGCAGCCGGTGTTTTCCAGATAAGCGCACATTGCCCTGTATGCATCAGAAATCGCTCATAATTGTCGATTTCCTGAAATTGAACGGAATTGCTATCTCCGCAATCAGAAGAACTTTTTGAAAATTGGCGGAAAAATATGGCCAGGCAAATAATCAATGCCGCAACGATAACCCCGCCGATAATTGCTATCTGAAGTGCTTGGTTTCCGAAATCGGAAAGCGCACCGGAGGCTGCAGCATCACTCTTCAAGGGAATTACAGAAAAACAGGCAAAAGCAGTCAGGCCCGAGAAAATCCCCGACAATAATTTGCTCTTATATCCACCTCTAGCCTGCAAAATTGATTTCTCGATCATATTTAGCCGAATCAGGCTTAACCATACATGTCTATGCTTTTCAGGTGAAGTATCTTCAAAAAAACAAAGGCCGGGCATTTTCTGCCCGACCTTTAAAATCAATAAAGTTTCACTTCTCTCAGCAATAATGCTTTTAGTAGCGATAACGATCAGGCTTGAACGGACCTTCAACCGATACGCCAATATAGGCGGCCTGCTCTTCCGACAGCGTTGTCAATTTGACACCAAGACGATCAAGATGCAGACGGGCAACTTTTTCATCAAGATGTTTCGGCAAAACATAGACCTGATTTTTATAATTCTCGCCACGTGTGAACAATTCGATCTGAGCCAATGTCTGGTTGGTGAAAGACGCCGACATAACAAAAGAAGGATGCCCTGTCGCATTACCAAGGTTGAGCAGACGCCCTTCCGAAAGAAGGATAATGCGTTTTCCATCCGGAAATGTAATCATGTCGACTTGCGGCTTGATATTTGTCCATTTCAGGTTTTTCAGTGACGCAACCTGAATTTCATTATCAAAATGCCCGATATTGCCGATGATGCACATATCCTTGACTGTGCGCATATGTTCAAGACGAACAATGTCACGGTTTCCCGTTGCCGTAATGATGATGTCAGCGGTCGGTGCGGCATCCTCGAGTGTTACAACCTCATAGCCATCCATAGCTGCCTGCAAGGCGCAAATCGGGTCAACTTCGGTGACCTTGACACGTGCACCCGCACCAGAAAGGGACGCTGCACAGCCTTTACCAACATCGCCATAGCCGCAAACGATTGCAACTTTGCCAGCCATCATCACATCGGTACCACGGCGGATACCGTCAACCAGCGATTCTTTACAGCCATAACGGTTGTCGAATTTCGATTTTGTTACACTGTCATTGACGTTGATTGCGGGGAACGGAAGCAACCCTTGTTCCTGCAAATGATAGAGACGATGAACACCTGTCGTTGTCTCTTCCGTCACACCTTTGATGGCATCACGTTGACGGGTGAAGAAACCGGGCGTTTCTTTCATGCGTTTCTTGATTTGGGCAAAGAAGATTTCCTCTTCTTCTGATTCCGGCTTTGAAAGCACATCTTCTCCATCTTCGGCGCGGGCGCCGGTCAGGATATAAGCCGTTGCATCACCGCCATCATCAAGAATCATATTTGAAGGCTTGCCGTCCGGCCATTGAAAAATAGCATCGGTATAGCTCCAATATTGTTCAAGCGTTTCGCCCTTGACCGCAAAAACAGGTGTACCACCTGCGGCAATTGCTGCGGCAGCATGATCCTGCGTTGAAAAAATATTACATGAAGCCCAGCGCAAATCTGCACCGATCATTTTTAACGTTTCGATAAGAACGGCTGTCTGGATTGTCATGTGCAGCGAACCGGAAATGCGGGCGCCACGCAACGGTTGAGAGGAGCCGAATTCCTCACGGCAGGCCATTAGACCCGGCATTTCAGTTTCGGCAATATCGAGTTCTCTGCGACCATAGTCGGCAAGGCCGATATCCTTGATAATATATTCTTTGGCAGCCATTATGCACTCCTTGAAGATTTTTAGCTTCCGGTGATTTAACAGATGTCGAAACGCAGCGCAACCGTGATATAAAGGATGCTTTATATCTCAAGTCAAAAATGATCGATATTTTTTGTCTCGAATGAAAGAAATTTTGAAGAAAATTATCTGCGTATTAAAATATAACAGTCAATTATTTTTATCGTTATTTCCTTAAACGGCGATATATTTTAATATTTATAATTATTTTTATGTTTTTTCCTCTTAAAATAATATAATTAAATAGCTTTAAGATATGTGCATGTAATATCGTCTATGATGTTGCGACAGAGCGGGACTTAAAACCGCCTCATAGGCATTTTCAAAGAGAATTACTCTCCTTTCACCTTTTTCTTAAAAAAGAGGTTCTCACCCTTCATCGGAAGTTCATCGAAGCGACCGTTCAATGCTTTGCGCACCATAGCCTCTGAATTCGGTTTGAAGCGATCATGTGTTTCAATGATGATCAAACCGACTTTATCAATCCAGTCTTCATAATTTTTCTCGAAAAGCTCGTATTCAGCGCCCTCGATATCGACTTTCAATATATCAACAAAATCCATACCATATTGTTTCATGATGGTGGGAATACTCACTGCCTTCACAGAAAGCGCAGGATTTCCGTTTGATGCCTCGGTGCGAACCCCCCAGGCTCCAAGTGAAGCATGATTGTCATCCTCCGTGACCAGTGTCACCTCGCCATCTGTTGGCCAAATCGCAGCTTGCAGAAACGAAACAGATTTAGAAAATGTTTCGAGATTTTTCTCCATAATCAAGAAATTGACAGCATCAGGTTCAACTGCAACGATGCGGGCATCCGGAAATTTCTTTATGAAAAAAAGTGCAGAAAGGCCAATATTGGCTCCCAGATCAATAATCGTTTTTGCCGTATCGGGAAGATTTAGACTGTCATATTCGTTATCAACGAATATCTGCTTAAACACACGAATATCCGAATCGTCAATTCGAAGCGATAAATCTGCCCCTTCAAACTCCATATTCAGTACAATATGTTGGGCACGTTCATCTTTAATAAGATTTTTTATAATCTCCACTCTGTCATCAGTGATGACAGTGTCCTTCTTATTTACCTCATTATCAATAGACGCAATTCTATTGAATATTTTCTCAAGTTTTTGATTTATATGAGTTTCAACATTGTGTGTTTTATCTGATACGTTTGTTAACTTTGGAAACGCGCCTCCGTTCCTAGAAGTGATTTCATCCATCAATCTAGCCAGAGCACCGTGATTTTCCGCAATCGAAACAATAATGTCATCAACTTTTTTCCCGACAATCCTGCTGTCGGTTTGAAGTTGGTTTATTATGTTCTGTTCCTTCTGTTCCAATTTTCTATCTAAAGAAGTTATCCCGAATAGGAGTTCTTTTATTTTTAGATAGCGCCGTAATCCCATAATATACCCTTGAATCGAAAACTCTGAAACAGATAAGAAACGCGTGAATTTTGTGTTATAGAATTTTACAGCTAAAAACGCAAATTGGACATTCTTGCGATTTTTGCTCGCTTATCAGATCCTATCCAGATCACTGATCTTAGATAAGTGAATCAACAATCTTCATAATTGCCGTAATTTCATCTTAAATGATAAAAACTTTATATATTTTTGTTTGATATTAACTAACGCCCTCAGGCATTATTGAAAAATAATTTTTTCTTTGACTTCTTGAAACATCTGCCGAACGCAACCCCCTCAAATCAACGATGGATAAATATCCAACAAAACTTCTTAGTCAAAAAATATTTGTAATTTTTTAACAGAACATGAAGTTCAGTCTCGCTAATTATCAAAGCCAGATAACACCGATCATTTAAAATTACTTTAGCGAAGCCTAATTGGCTATAAAGCCTGTGCGTTGCAATGCATATCCCAAATCATACAATTCGTTCAATCGTTGCTCAAAATTAGCGTCCGGTAATGAATTAAATATAGAAGCCCATGTGTGCATATCCGTCGGCAATTGCAAATCACGCCATTCATGATTCATACCGTTGAAATCTATTTTCTGTCTCAAATATTCTTCAACCACTCCTTGAGTTACCCCTTGCCAGAATATCCGTTTAGCCAACCATTTAGGCGACAATCTCCCCTTTGAAATATGATGATCAACGACAGAATCGGGAGAGAAAACCGCTTTCATTCCGTTATAACGGATGACATCAATTACTGCTCCATCTCCGGAAAGAAGAATAGGCCCAACTCGCCCCAAATTTACCGGAAAACGACCGGCTGCATCGAGAGCACTCTTCCAAAATGCTATATTTCCTTCACAAAGCCACTCATTATCTTTAATCTGTCTGGTTCGGCTAGACCATTTCAAGCATACTGAATAATTTCCAAGCCAATGATCGCTAAGCCAATCAGGACGCGGTTCTTCCCAAACAGGCAATAGCTCTCCGCCAACAACTCCGACATCATTATGTTCGAAGGGATGGAGAAGATTTTCAAGCCAACCACGACGAAATGTCACATCGTCATCAACAAAGATGGCGATATCGCGATCCATATGTTCCAAACCGAAATTGCGAGCGTGAGACAACCCTATCACAGGTTGGTACAAATATTTCACACCTTGAGATTTATACCCCAAGCACACGTCCTTTGTGTCGTCTGTCGAATTATTGTCAACAACAATAACCTCGACAAGCGGTCGTTTATAAATAGAAAAAAAGGAATCCAATGTACGTTTCAAACTTCGTGCACGATTGCATGTGCATATAATGATAGTCGCTTTTTTTTCTAAATTAGTCATGTGGACGTAACTTCCCTAAAAGCTTGCGTATAGTTCCTTCAAGTCGCATCAACGGTCTAAAAATTTTCCATGTAATCGTAGATCTTGCATTTTGAAACTTGTAATATTCTTTTATGAGTACCTTGTATGGAACTCTGACCGAAGAAACAAGTTCATCGGTCCTGTATTCAGGTGGAACGGCATTCTCTACTTCACTTGCAATACAATCCCCGTTAGGAAATATACGCACGTATCGTTCTTTGTAAATTGGCAGGCTTTCCGGTGATGTTATAGCTTCTTTATGCTTCTTATCTGACAAATAAGAACTGATATTACGTAAGCCATATCCGAATTCCAGATGTTGTTCTATTCCCCATTTTTTCCCGAACTCAAGCCATCCTTCCTGTCGATCCCTCAGCTTTATGTAAGTTGAATTGCTCAAATGTTCATGATCGCAATAGAATTCCGGAGTGTAAACAACCTTCCAATGACTGTTATATTTCAAATTCAGGTAAAAATCTTCGTGTTCGCCATTACATTTGAAGCGACTATCCCATTCAATACCGTCCTTAAAAATATCTTTACGCATGACAGCAAAGTTCAGGCCTATGTCACATTGATAGAAAGTGTGCCCGGGCGTGTCATATGTTTGTGGTTTTATATACGATATAGGAACAGAACACAGGGTCCCTCTTTCCTTATCAAGATATATAAATTTTTCATAATAACGTTTCTGAAAATATACAGCATGACCCGTTTTATGATGGTCAATGACTGAACCCGTGACAATTCCGATTTCAGGATACTTTTTTAGCGCTTGAAGCGGAATATTAATATCTGTTTCGTCAGTGAATATAAAATCGTCGTCGCACAAAAGTATGAATTTGGTTTTTACGGCCTTTATACACTCATTGCGAGCATAGCCGACTCCGCAATCAAAAGGCAACCGAAGGCATTGGACTTTATTTGTTTTGTAAAAAGATGCCAGCTCTTCTTGATCTCGGCTTTGATCTCCAATGACAATCGGAATATCCTTATAAAATTTTCTAACCGAATTAATAAAACGCGTGACCAAATCAGGACGTTCTATAGTCGCGCAAATAATAGAGACATCCATAATGCCACCAATTCTGAAATTGTGAATAATTTCTTTGCCATTCATCGTTATTAAATTCGTCTATGTCCAATTAAAGCAATTTGCGGCTACAGATTGTTTACCATTTTATATTTGATGATGTTAAAAATTCACTTGAATTTTTAGTGCTTACTGATTCGGTACAATATATATATCATAGCATATTAGTAAGCAATCAATCAGTAACTGGACGTTAAGTCGATAATGCTGTTCCTGCCGCGAAATACATCTTGAGGTTGCGTAGTGGGTCGTAGCCGTCAAGAGGTATTTTTCACGATAACTCATGTCGAAAACCCGTAAATGTTTTAACACCGCAATAAGGATAAACCAGTGCCACTTAACATGGCAAATGTTGGAATCTAGTTTTCCAACATCTAAATTAATATGTTTATATATGTTATCTATTTGCGATAACAGCGCTGACAAAGCATGTCTTCCTGAACGGCACTTAAGGAATTAATGAGAAAAATGGTAAAAGTTTCTGTCATAGTACCGGTTTTTAATGTTGAAAATTTTATCGGAAAAACGCTGACTTCAATTTGTAATCAGACTTTTTCCGATTTGGAAATTATCGTAATTGATGACGGAAGTAAGGATCGATCTGGCGAAATTTGTGACCAATATGCTAAAAAAGATTCACGCATCCGCGTTTTTCATCAAAAAAATCAAGGCATAACGAAAACCAGAAATACCGGCATTGGACTGGCAACGGGAGATTATCTTTGTTTTGTGGATTCTGATGATTGGATTTCTGAAAAATTTATAGACGTCCTTGTTGCTGCAAGTGATAAAAACAAAGCCGACATTGCTTTTACCAATCATTCAATTGTCAATCATCACAAGTGTTCCTATAGAGATGACTATCACCAATCTCTTTATACTGAGCCTGTTGAAAAAAACGAACTTTTATGCCAGATATTTTTTCCCGCCGTGCATGGAAAAATCTACAGACGCTCTTCGTTAATGAACCGTGCAATTACGTTTCTTGAACAAAAAGGTTATAACGGATTTGCCGAAGACATTCTTTTCAATTTCGAGGCGCTAAACGGAGCCGAAAAATTGATTTTTGTTCCCGATGAATATTATTTTTATAATCGCGATAATCCGAATTCGGTTTGTGCACTTCCTGCAAAACAGAAAGCCAACAATGATGACCGGATGACAGTTTTGGCAAAAATTTTTGCGATCGCATCGAAACTACCTTATCGCCTTGATATATCCCCGACATTGAAAAAAATTGCCGAGCAGCATATCAAATGGGGAAAAGAAGATATGGCTCGTAAATTTATAAAATCGCCCTTTGCTGGACTGAACGAATCCGAGAAAAACTATCTTCTGGAAATAACTGCTGACATATTGGGGCAAAAAACCAACTTCGCCAAACGACTAATCAATTTTTTCCGTCGATAAGTAAGGTGCATAATGGAAAAAACATCACAATTGCCCAAGCGTCTTTTTTACGTCTGGTTTGGTGATGATATGCCCTCAGATGTGCATGCCTGTATCCAGACTTGGAAACTTGCCATGCCCGATTATGAGATCATCAAAATTGGGGAAGAAAAATCCGAATGGTTTGATTTTAAAGAAGCACTTGAACAATGCCAATGGTTGCAAGCTGTATATGACCGCAAATTATGGGCATATGTAGCAGATTATGTGCGTATGAAAGTTTTGTATGACCATGGTGGCATTTATCTTGACACCGATGTAACCGCGTCAAAAAGCTTCGATCCTCTGTTATCTACGTCCCTTTTCATGGGTTTTCAATCGCCTACCGAAGTAAATGGTGCCGTTATAGGAAGTATAAAACGTCACCCTTTTTTAAAATCCATGATTGATTATTACGAAGGTGGCGAGATCTTTAAGGGACCACGACATCTTTTACCTCAAATAATGACATATATTCTAAAACGGGACTATAATTTTGCGCCCTTTAATAGTCGTCTTGCACCGCGGATAACCGAATTATCAGATATTATAATATATCCGGAAGAAACATTTTATCCTTTTCGTTATGACGAAAAATTTACTGATAAATGTATAACAAAAAATAATTTTAGTATCCATTGGTGGAAAGCCAGCTGGCGATCGGAAGAAGATAGGGAGTGGTTAAAAGTTGGTCGTTTAACTTATTTGGAAGGGATGGTGCAACGTCCGATTCAACCTCGAAAAAAAGTTTATCCGAAATGGTTATATTTTGTGAAGCAAACGCCCAATAAAACAAAGTATTATATTTTCAGAATCCCGTTCATTGTCGTAAGAAAACCATCCCATAAAAAGTATGTTTATCTTTTTAACACAATCCCCCTTTATGGTAAGTAAACTATGGTTCCTGCGATATCCGTTATTATACCGGTTTATAACGTCGCGCCATGGCTGCGTGAATGCCTTGACAGCGTTGTTTCACAATCTATCAGAGACTTGGAAATAATTATTGTTGATGACGGCAGTACTGATGAAAGTCCTCAGATTATTGCCGAATATGCATCCCGCGATAAAAGAATTACCGCTATCCGCAAGCAAAATGGTGGTTTAGGTGCGGCAAGAAACACGGCAATCCCTCTCGCAACCGGTGATTACATTGCTTTTCTTGACTCGGACGATAAAATTCGTCGGGATGCATATGAAAAGCTTTATGAACCGGCAAAAAAATACGATTGCGATATCGTGTATTGTCAAACAGCCTATCTTGATGACCAAACAGGCAATATTACTGAGGAAGATAATCAGACCGCACTACCATTGTTCAAAAAATTCAGAGGAACACATAATTCCTTCTCTCTTGAGGAGATCGAGCCTGAAAAAATCTTTTCCTATGATTCATTTGTAGTCGCATGGAACAAGATCACCAAACGCTCGCTCATCGAAAAAATAAACGCACGTTTTCCTGAACGTCTTATTTTCGAGGATATGCCGTTCTATTTCAACACGCTGTTGAACGCTAAAACGCTTTCTGTGGTCTGGGAACGATTGATATATTATCGCATCAACCGGAAAAATTCGATTATGAATGCCAGCAACAGAAAAGGTGAAATTGTCGAGATTTTGCAGACAATTGCGCATGAATTGCAAGCGACAAAATCCCGCACAGGATATGATTACAAAAACGCATTGAGTCCCTTTGCCTATCAGGAACTCTGTTACAAATTCAAACAGATTGACAGAAATAAACTTGGAAGACAGGTTCTCGATCAAATCTTGACGGTTGACGATAGAAAACGCTTTGAACAGGAAATGCTTCGTAAGACATCTTTTGTTTCAAAATTGATATCGAAACTGACAAAGCCCAAAAAATAGGAACTTACCACTCACGGTCGACATTCGTGCGTCGATCTTGTTTATAAACCGCAAGATTGATCGGTTTTGAAAAATCATAAAATTGCTTCATTCGACAGAAGAAGGCCGCCGGTTGAGTTGCCAATGCTCTTCAACAATATAAGGACCGCCGCCAATTGACTCATGGGATGACATCAACACAAAGCGATCGACAGGAAAATACCCCGTTTCAAAATGGCCATGTGAAGAAAGATAGGGCAATAAATCATCAAGCTTTACCTGCTTGAGGCGAGCAACTGTCACATGAGGAATATATTTTCCTTTATCCGATTTGAGGCCAAGTCTTTTGGCAATACGATCAATGTCGCTTTGCAAAAGCAATAATTCCTCACAGGGTTCTACGCTTGCATAAATCGAGTGCGGCGTTTTTGAACCGAAAACATCAATTCCTTTCAGTCGCAAATTGAAAGACTTTCTTTCAATATGATCAAGTGCGTGAACGAGTTCGTCAGCCATCTCGTTGTTCATATCGCCGAAGAAGCGCAATGTAATATGATAATCCTCTACTTCGATGAAACGCGCACCAGGTAAACCGCCTCGCAACAGTGACAAGGACAAGGCGGCATCATGCGGCACTTCCAATGCGGCAAAAAGTCGGGGCATCATTATTCCTTACGCGTTGTGAGTGACGATGAAACGAACGCCGGAAGACCATTTCCGGCAAATACGATATTCCTCGTTTTAATAATCTTTTTCATAGAAAACACCGACACTTGAATCACCTTGTGCGCCAAGTGCGCCTTTGGCTTTCAAGTTTTTGGAAATATCCAGATTGACTGTGCCTTTAGTGTTGCCACCGGAACCGGCTTCGACACCGAGATAGATATTATCGCGAATATAGCGACCCGCTTTAACACCGGTATTTCCCTGTTTATCTGTTACAACATCAAGATCATCAAGACCGGTGGTCGACCGTAAGGAACCGAGAAGCGACGTGTTGGTAACACCGGCAAGTTCAGCAGCAGCAGAAGCGAGCTGCGCAATCTGGAAGGGTGACAGTTCGCTGATAGAACGATTGAAAATCAAACGGGCAAGAACTTCGTCCTGAGGCAAAACAGGAACTGAAGTGAAGGAAACACTCAATGCATTGATTGTACCGCTAACAGTGACCGTCACCGTAATGTCGCTTCCTTGCGTGGTCGCAACAAAATTGACTTCAGGATTGAGATTGCCAACAAGTGTCACCGTTCCTTCTGTGAAGGTAAGGCGTTGAGAAAGAATTTCAAACCGGCCACGCAACATCTGGAACCCGCCGACAGGATGGATATCATTGACCGGACCGAACAAACCGATTTCACCACCCAATTCGACATCAAGCCCCATGCCGCGAACGAAAATCTGGTTCGGTGCACGGATATGCAATTTCAACTGGACAACGGAAGGTTTTGCCGGAGCCGTTGCAGCTCTATTCCTGCCAGTGTCGATTTTCGCTCGCTCAAGCGTTGTTTCGATATCTTTTGTAAGATTCTTATGTTTGACATCAATAAGAGCGGCTCCGCCGAAACGATCCGGAACGGTAATTTCAGCCTTTTCGATTGTAAGATCACCGCCAATCACCGGATTATTTAAAAGCCCGCCCGTCACTGTTAAAGTGCCATCAACGGTGGCAACAACCATTTCCCCATCGCTATAGCGTGTGTGATTGAGGCGAACGGTCATATCAGCGGGCATACCGGCAGAAAAATCTGTCGAGATGGAACCATTGGCAGAAATTGTCCCGCCAGCAGATGATGAAGCGTTGGCGCGGTTGAGCACAATGCGCTCACCGCTCAAACCGGCATCAACGACAATATTGTTCAGGCGCAAATTGCTTTGCGGGTCAATAAAAGTACCATTTGCAAGAGCAAAATGACCATTCAATTCCGGTTTTGTGAAGGAACCTCTGACTGTTGCATCAACATTTGCCGTGCCGGAAATTTGCGTTCCACGTTCGGCAAGGAATTGATTGACAATTCCCATAGGAGCAGCACCCTTGACGTGAAGATCAATACCTTCGCCCTTGAGCGGAATGCGGCCATTTGCGGACATATTAAGCCCTTGCGGCCCATTTGCATTGAATTGCTCAAGATTAAGAACATTATTTTCATAATGCGCCTCAGCATTCAAACTGATTGGCGTAAGGCCATTTTTTGCCAACAGATCGGCTCGTATGCCTTGCCCTGAAAGATTAAATGTTGCCGTCGGTGCTTTCAGTTGCCCGCCGACGTGGGCGTGACCGGAAATGGTTCCACCAAAGTTCTGATTGGCAACAAAACCATTTGCCAGAGCAACGGGCAAGTTTTTCAAGCTTATATCAAGATCGAGATTTCCTGCATCCAGCGGTACTTTGCCACTGGCTTCAACATCAAGACCGGAACCGGAAATTTTAGTAACAACATTGACCGATTTGCCATTGGTTCTGCCTTTGGCATCGAGTGCAAATGGTGCGATCTTCTTGTCTTCAAGAAGGCCAATCGACAAACCTTCACCTTTCATATCAAAGACGACATCAGGTGTGTTTGGCGTTCCTTTTATATCGGCTTGACCGGTTAAAGTACCAGTTGCACGAAGATCCGGTTTTATCAGATTGGCAAGTGAAACGGGCAAATGATCCAGTTGCAACTCTAAATCAAGTTTCGCCCCGCCATCGCCTTTAATCGAAAATTTTCCGCCATTCACATCCAATATCAAAGGCGAAATCCGATAACTATTATCAAACAAAATTACAGAAGCCGGATTTGTAAGCTTTGCATGAACCATATCCTGCATAACGTTCAAAGAATCCAGCGCGATCGTCAGCCGCCGATTATCCTCTTGCCCGTTTTGCTCGTTATCTTCGTTTGTTGCCGGATAGATCAAGAGACCGGAAAGATCGGCCTTGATGTTATTCTGGACATCGGCAGAAACCTGGAAAGCGGTTTTTCCATCCATGTCTTTTGCAGTCGCTTTTATCGTATTGACGACAAAATTGGCAACACGAATATCCGAAGCATTGACAAAACCATTGACACGGAAAGCGCCTTTCGGGTCATCGAGCGTCAAATTCATATCAAGGCTTTGAACATGATTTTCGCCTATAACCAGTTTGTCGATATGAGCCTTCAGGCGACCGCTCTGTTTTCCTTCACTTTCGCTTAAATTAAAGTCACCCGTCATACTGCCATGGCCGTCGGTGAGCAAAAGCGCACTTAATGTTGAAATATCGCGTGCATCAATATGGATATTGCCGTCAATCAGTCCTTCCAGATTTTGCTTCAGATTGCCGTTCACATGCGTTTCGCCGACAAGAATGTCGAGATTGTTCAGACTTTTGAATTGGTCACTATCGGAAAAACTTCCGCTTAGCTTGAGTTTCTCGCCCCCGAACAGGCCGCTACCGTCTACATAACCGCTCAAATAGGTGGCGACAGGAGAGGTGTTATCAAGAACGGCATTGGCAAAAATTGCCGTATCCTGCATTTTCTGGCCTGATAAAGTTGCTTCTTTTATCTTTGCTCCAAGACTTAAAGCAACAAGACGGTTATGACCACGGGCAGCACCCTGCAATTCAACGGCTCCATGCATACGGGAATTGACGAGATTAAGGTCGGAAAGATCAAGCTGATAGTCCATATCGGCTTCATCACTCGAGAAGCTGCCATTCGCTTCAAGCTTGATATGGTCGTTACCAAGCTGAAATTGGCGTGTTGTAATTCCGGTTTCGTCGCGTTTTATTCCGCCCGACAATCTGACATTGCCAGCCAACAAACGATCAAGCGTCTCATTACCGGTTTTCAAAGCCACAGTTTTTCCGGAAAGGTCAAGATCGAAAGAACCACCGACAAGGCCGATGATACCATTTGCCTCAATATCGGCTGCCCCCGAAAGCGGTTTTCCGCTTAACATTGCCAAAGGTTCCAATGTATCGGCTTGAATGCCGAGATTTCCCTTGAATTGAAACTTCTCGACCTGCCCCTTCAGCCATAAAGTGAGCCCATTAGCGGAAAGATTGACAGTGCGTATAGTAACCGGCTGATGGGCAAGAATATCGGCATCGACTTTCAAATTGACCGATTTTCCCAAGGCATCCGAAATCTTGCTCTTGGGCGTTGCCATGCCGTTGATTGCGCCGGTAATTTGCAACCCGACATGACGATTATTCACATCATCGAGATTTTCCGAGTCCCCGCCCATATCGACAGTAATATCATGGGCAATGAAATTTTCGTTTGCAAAATTATTGACGATAAATTGCCCACTCCACATCGCGCTTTCATTGCGCCCATAATCGATATTAAGAGCAATATTATCAGCACGTGTCTTGCCTCCGGCAACAGGCAAAATAATCGACTGACCTGTCTGTGCTTTGACTGATGCTTTTACCGCCAAACGGCGTAAAAAACCGTCTGACAATGTTTCTGCATTTGCTGCTATATGAACGCCATCACCATTGATCGAAAATTTGTCAAGACGAAAGCCGCCGCCCTTTTTCAGCAAAGCTGCCAATTCAAGCTCTGTCCTTGCCCCAAAAAATGCCCGATATTCGTCCGGCATCAAAAGAACAATCGGTCCCGACAGGTTAACATTTATCGATTTTCCGCTTTCTGTGCCCTGAAGCTTGAATTTTCCATTCAATACGGGATCGGCACCGGCTTTCATGGCAAGGCCGAGCTCGAAATTATCGAGTGGTCCTTCGCCTTCGGCAATCAAAACAACAGAGGGGCGATTTTTTATTTTTAAAAGATTGGCAACAATACCATTTTCCGGCTCCGACACTTCAATATCGATTTTTGCCTTATTGGTGCTGTTGGAAATATCGGCCAACACACTGAAATTGCCAGACTTGTCCAGACGTTTCATAACAAGTTGGGCTGCGAGATCACCATCGGCAAGGGTTATACCGCCTTGCAACGAAACTTCGGAAGGAAGATTGAATAGTGGCTCTCCGAATGCAACTTTCTTCGCATCAAGAGATTTGATACTTATCGCAACTGGCAAGTCCGGTATAGAAAAGCCCTTGGACTGGGGACTGGGTGCCGAAGAGTCAGGCAGAGGTTTTCTGAAAATATCAATTTTTTCGGCTGACAATTCGTTAATAGACACTTGCCCGCGCAATAGTGCCAAACGATTCCAGTCAAGCTTGGCATTGGTGATCTTGAGCCAAACGCCTTGTCGATCGGCAATCGTAATCGAGCCGATTGTGGCATTAGACGACAAAGCCCCTTCAATGCCGGTAAAACGGATTTGCCGGTTGGGTGAGGAAATCTTGCTTTCAATAAATGACAAAACCCACGACTTTTCGGCCGCAGCCGTATCATGACTAGCGGGTGAAGAAGTGTCGGCAAAACTCGCCGTCAAGCCTGCAAAAATCAGGAACAATGCGGTCATAAAAGCTGAAAGTGAAAAGTTTTTCATCATCAGAACGCCTGCCCTATGCCAACATAAAAACCGAGATCGGGGTCACCGACCGCACCATCGAGCGGTGCTGCCACATCAAAACGCAATGGCCCGAGCCCTGTCATATAACGGACACCGATACCGGCACCGACTTTGGTATTTTCGGAAAAATCCGGTGTGGAATCAGCCCCCACAACACCGGCATCGACAAAACCGACGAGACCGATTGTAT
>CAMLLT010000019.1 GCA_946480935.1 uncultured Bartonella sp.
AGATAACTCAAATCATCCCCCACCATGACCCATAATGTGATGATGATATAAAGCATTGGTCCGTAAATTGCGTAAACAACGGTGAGCTTCATGGCATCGACAAGCCGTGCTCGTTCTTCCTCTTTGTAGCGCCTGGTAAGGCCACTTATGTTCAATATTATCCAGAACAACCCTCCGGCAAAAAACCAGGCAGTCATCCAATAGGGAAACGATTCATTAGAAATGCCGACAGACGAAAGTAACTGGGGTAAAGACAGTTTTATAATGCGAATGGTTCCATCGAAAAGAAGTGCCATCAAAACCGCGGTAATTAACGAAAATTTAAGTGAAATACTTCCCCAGCTTGCACTTCTCAATCCCAGGATGAACGCAATCAGACAGGCGGTGATAAAACTTGGTAAGTAGATTTGATAAGGCCTGAAAAAGGCTATGGTTAGAGAAAACCCGAATGTCTTGAACCATCCGCCAAAAAGCAGAAAAAAAAATGACCATGCGGTAGGCAAAATGACGAGAGCTGCAAGAACGACAAGCACAGCTTGGAGAAAACGGGCCTGCAGAAAACCGACCGGTCTGAATTTTTTGTCGGTTTTTTCGGGTAGCAAGATAAATATCCTTTTTCTCTGTTCCGGCAAAGCAGGAATAATATAACGTTATTTTGGAATTAAAATCACTTGGTTATAAAAAACAGCGTAGCAGTTTTTCCGCTTACGAAATATCTACCGTCCTTCTATGGTTTTTTTCTGAATTCAGCTTAGCCCGTTTTGTTGGATAAGGATGATACGGTTTTTTTGATAAAGCGGTAAAAGCTGGCAATATTATTGCTCGACCGGTTTATCAAGTCTGAAACCGGTTGCAAGAATCCAGCAAACCCAGCCGACAAATATCCATTGAATGAAGCCATAAGAGAGCCTGCGAAGAATATCTTCACTTGTTATATGTTCCATACCAGGCTGGGAAATAACCATCTGGGACATAACAATATAGAATATTTCCACGCATAAACTGACCAGAATTGTGCGCCAAATGGATGCTGAAAGTGAAAGCCCTAGTCCTCGTGAGGGAGGAAGAGAACAAAATACTCCGCTTAAAAACACCGAAGGCATGTAATAGGAATAACCGGATAAAAATCTCGAACGCACGTCATTATTAAAAACATCAAAAATTTCTACGAGCAGATTTGTGCCGCCAACCCAATGATGAAGAAGATAAACTCCGGCAATTGTCTGGACGGCCGGCCCAAGCAACAGAAAAATTGTAATAACGCCAAAGCCCCGCATGGGGTAGCTATAAAGAGGTTTTTTATTATGATCTGTCATAATGCTCACAAGTCATCGAATTGTGGGATGACTTTAGGTTTTCGTGTCGGTCTGTGCAAGCCAATAAATACAATAGACGAGATAGACAAAACAGATCGGTACAATGACATAAAGAAACGGTGTGAGCAAAACATAAACCAGAATAGAGTCGAGAGGCAGCGTAACGCGAGCGAGATTAAGATAGAAAGCTATACCGGTTGCTGCAACGAAATAGATGACACCGGCATAGGTAATAACAAAAACAGCCGGCAATTTTCTCAATTGATAAAGATACACGGTTGGAAAAATTGAAAAGATCGCAGCTATCAAGAAATTTTCAGCAAGAAAAAATAACAGCGCAAAAATACCGCTGAAGTTTTCCATCATCGCTAAAATGAAACGATCATTGAAAAAACGAGAATATAGAAAATAATTTGTCAGGAAACGACATACAAATAGTGCTATTCCTCCGAAAAGTGAAAAAATAATAAAACTTATGACTGCCTGTTTTTGCAAGATTGAACCCGTAGAGCTGACATTCACAGGACAAATTATATAACTTGTTTCATTCAATTCAATAAAATTCTTAAGAATGCTAAATTTTTCCGATTTTATACGAGATTACCGAGTAATTTTTTAAAAAAGTTAATTTAAATAAAGAATATATAATATATTGAAAATTTTGAAAATCCGTTATTAACGATAAAAAATCGATTAAAAAAGCTTTTTTTGATGAATCGAATAAAAAATAATTTTTATATCTGATCGAAAAATATAGACAATGTAATCGAAGATTGTCGTTTGAAAAAGAGATAGCAGGCAATCAGCCATTTATTTTTATCAGCCTGTGCTTTATCTTATTAACCAAATATTTTATTTATAATCAAAAAGATAAACAAGATGAGGCAATGATAAGCTTGAAACCATATTCCGGAGATAACCGGTTTTTCCTCGGAATTTTAAAGAATCGGGAATTTGAAAACGGGTTGGTTTTGATCACAGCTCTTCGGGTATTATCCACTCACCTTGTCCCTCATCAATGTCTGAAGGAAAATGTTGATGGCCGATAATACCCGATTTTTATGACGAAGGAGTTGGCTTGAAAAGCAAGTTTAATTCAAGCAAACGTCCTTTTGTGGATCCTCATTGTAGATCCCCTTTTGTAGATCATTGTAAAGTTACAGTCCTTAATTCCTGATCATTTGCACCTTCCAGAGCCTTGGCACGGACATCGGAAAGAATAATCGGTTCGCCACCCGCTCCGAATAAGGCCCACAAAGAAATGCCTGGTGTCATTGGTGGCATATTCGGAAATTTCTTACTTAATTCATCGGTACGAATTTTGCGCAGATAGGCGATTTCGCCCTCACCGAGCAAAGCAAATTCCTGCATGGATAAAGATTTTTCGTTTTTCATTTTCTTCTCCTGTCGCATTACTCGTCGTCTATGGCACTGATCGTAATGCGTTTGACGCGCTTCTCGGGAGCCGGTCTTTCAAGATCTATTGAAAGCAAGCCGTTTTTAAGCTCCGCAGCCCCTACCTTTATTCCATCTGCCAGCACAAAAGCTCGCTGGAATTGGCGTGAGGCAATACCTCTATGGAGATATTCGAACTCCTCATCGTCAGTTTGCCGACCGCGGATAATAAGCTGATTATCCTCTACCGTTACATCAAGGTCTTCCGGAGTGAAACCGGCAACTGCCAATGTAATTCGCAGTCGTTCATTTGGTTCCTCACCGGACAAACGCACAATGTTATAAGGAGGATAGCCATCGCCCGATTTATTCAAACGGTCGAGCGTCTTTTCCATTGTTTCGAAGCCTAACAGCAACGGGTTGGAAAAAGGTGTCATGCGTGTCATAAGGTAGTCCTCTTCGAAGCGACTATTGAACAGAAAACCCGTTTTGGCATTTTCTGTCTTTAGCTGTTATATGGAAATTTCAAGATTGAAGTTCAAGACAGGTTTTTAAAAGCGAATGACGGGTGTGAAGGCTGAAAGGTCAAAGGTTAGGAAAATAGCGGGAACTGCCTATAAAGCCGAGGAAATTGAAGAAATTTTTCGCCGGTTTTCGGTTCAACGACCAAATCCCAGAAGCGATCTTGTCTATGAAAGCCCGTTCACTTTGCTTGTGGCAGTGGTTTTGTCGGCACAAGCGACAGACGCAAGCGTGAACAAGGCAACAAAGCCGCTTTTTTCTGTTGCCGATACGCCCGAAAAGATGGAAGCTCTCGGAGAAGACGGCATCGCCCGCTATATTCGCACGATTGGGCTATGGCGGGCAAAAGCCAAAAATGTCTATGCGCTTTCAAAAATATTGAACGAAAAATATGCCGGTAAAGTGCCTGATACGAGAGAAGCTCTCATGGCACTTCCAGGTGTCGGACGTAAAACGGCAAATGTTGTGCTTAATGTTGCTTTTAACCAGCCGACAATGGCCGTTGACACCCATATTTTCCGATTTTGTAACCGGACAGAACTGGCACCGGGAAAAACCCCCGAAGAGGTAGAAAAGAAACTTGTCAAAATAATACCCGAAAAATATATGGCTCATGCCCATCATTGGCTGATTTTACATGGTCGTTACATCTGTAAAGCCCGTAAACCGGATTGTGTGCATTGTATTATTGCCGATATTTGCAAAGCAGCCATTAAGACAAGTTCTATTCCGGCTCCGCTTGTTGAAGTGAAAGGCAATGGTGCTCCGGTTCCTCTTTAACGGAAAAAGATTAATCCGGTTTGCGGAAATCCGGATAGACAATGAAATGAAAGACAAAAATTATATTTTGTCGGAATAGCAGGATCGGCATTGTTGGAAATGCCAATGAAATAGAAGATAGCCGTGACCGGTTATGGGGGTTAAATTTTATAAAAATGTGTGCCCGTTTTTCGGCGCACAATTGTTTTTTTTGGGCTTATATAAATGGCCATGACACTTCTAACCAATAATACAGACCAGCTTTATGAAGCTCTGATAAAGCGCGATCGCTCCTATGACGGGCATGTCTTTGTCTGCGTGACAACGACAGGTATTTTTTGTCGGCTGTCATGTCCGGCGCGAAAGCCCAAGCGGGAAAATGTCTTTTTCTGTGACAGCGCGGCAGCATGTCTTGAACAGGGTTATCGACCTTGTCAAAAATGTCATCCGCTGGAGGCAGGTGGTCACGTTGATCCGCTTTTTCGTCATTTGATGGCAAGACTTGATGAAAATCCCGATCACATATGGTCGGAAGACGATATTGTAAAGATGGGAATTGACCCTTCCACCGTGCGGCGCATTTTCAAGCGAAGGATAGGCATGACATTTCTGGAATTGGCACGCTTGAAAAGAGCAAGCCGTGGTGCAGCGCTACTTTCCCACGGTCAACCGGTAATCGAAGCACAACTTTCTGCCGGTTACGATTCGGGCAGTGGCTTTCGTGAAGCAATTCTCAAGCTCATCGGTCATCCACCAAAAGCAATACAAAACCGCACTCTTTTAAAAGCGGCATGGATTGAAACACCGATCGGTGAAATGCTTGCTGTCAGTGACCAACATGTCTTGCATCTCTTGGAATTTTTTGACCGCAAAGGGCTGTTGACCGAACTTAAAAAATTGCAGGCAGTGACCCGCTCTTCCATCAGTTTTGAAAAAACCAGTGTCATCGACAAGGTAGAAGCCGAGTTAGGCGATTATTATCAAGGAAAAAGCTGCCATTTTGAAACACCGCTTGCCAAAGTTTCAGGTGGTTTTGCCCCACTTGTCTGGGAAGCGTTGCGTCAAATACCGGCAGGAGAAACACGCTCTTACAGTGAATTGGCGCGCGCATTGGATAGACCGACAGCTATGCGGGCGGTGGCGCGGGCTAACGGGCAAAACCAGATTGCAATTATTATTCCCTGTCATCGGGTGATCGGGGCGGATGGGACGCTTACCGGTTATGGTGGCGGTTTATGGCGTAAAGACTGGTTTTTGCGCCATGAAAAAAAGTATTTTGCATAAAAGTCTGCTTGCTATTTTTTAGGCTCTGTTTTATGAGAACCCAGTTCAAGCCGTCCGGCAGGGCATGCCGTGACGACTTTTATGCTTGTTCGTACTTTGGTCAGTACGAACATCAATTACAACAATGGAGAAGCAAAATGCCCAAAATGAAGACCAAATCGGCTGCCAAAAAGCGGTTCAAAATTACCGCCACAGGCAAAATCAAGGCAGCTGCCGCAGGCAAGCAGCATGGCATGATCAAACGTTCCAACAAGTTTTTGCGTGATGCACGTGGCACCATGGTTCTTGGTGCACCTGACGCCAAAAAAATCATCAAAAACTATTTGCCGAACGGCCTTTGAAAGTTAGCTCTTAAGGAGATTATGACATGGCACGCGTAAAACGCGGCGTAACTGCACACGCCAAACACAAAAAAGTTATCAAACTTGCTGAAGGTTTTTACGGACGTCGTAAAAATACGATCCGTACAGCCAAAGCTGCTGTCGACCGTTCACGGCAATATGCCTATCGCGATCGCAAAAATCGCAAGCGCAGTTTCCGCGCATTGTGGATCCAGCGCATCAATGCTGCTGTCCGTCTTGAGGGCTTGACCTATGGCCGTTTCATTGACGGTCTTGCCAAGGCAGGAATCGAGATCGACCGCAAGGTTCTTTCAGATATTGCTATTCATGAGCCTGCAACATTCTCCAAGCTTGTTGCTTCGGCAAAAAAGGCATTGGAATATTTGAAGAAAACCACACCGAATGCTTTTGAAGGCGCCGTCAAGTAAGCCGGTCGCGTTCCTTTAAAAAACAGAACATTCTTTCGGAACCCGCACTGGTTAAAACCGGTTGCGGGTTTTTGTTTTCGAGGCGTTATGAGCGAGATAAATCCTTTGATATCCAAGCCACTGAGCGATTCTGACAAGAAGCTTTTTCATTCTTGTGAGGGTAAGCGCATTGCCAACGTCATGCGCGATGGCAAAAAGGCTTGGATCAAGCGGCAGGGAATCGAAAAGCGTCCGTGGGGCAAGCGGCTTCATAGCGGTTTATCGTTTTTATTACCGGCAGCTTTTATGAAGTCTTCGCCATTGCGTGACGCTCTCGGCATGAATGCGCAGGAAATACGCAAAATTGAAAAGTTCAGGAAGGCAGGTATCGCGGTTCCCGAAATTCTTGCTGTCGACGGACCTGCTTTAATGATTTCCGATGTCGGCCAAACGGTGCAAAAACGCCTTGATTTTTTGAAAAAGACCGATGTTGACGCACACGAAAAATTATTGGTTCAATGCGGTGAAGCTTTGGGCAGAGTACATCACGCCGGACTTGTCCACGGCAGGCCGCATCCCCGTGATATGTTTATGGCAGGAGATGAGCTGGGGTTTTTCGATTTCGAGGAAGAGCCGGAAGCGGTGATGCCAATTGCCACAGCTCAGGCGCGTGACGCGTGGTTGCTATTTTTTCAAGTATCGGCGCAATCACTTGAAAAAAACAAAACCGATTATGCGGCTTTTGACGCGTGGAAAAAGCAGGTTTCCCCTGAAACCCTGAAACAACTTGAAAAAATTGTCCGGTTTTTTTCTATTTTTATTACTCCGTTAAAGTTGGCCAGGTTTATTTATCTTGGTGGCGATGGCAAACGTATGTTAAGCGCTACGGAGTTTCTTTCTTCCAATTTGAAAAACAGACATCCACTTTAAAGAACAGGCAAAGACATGAACGATATTGATAGTCTGGAAAAAGAAATCTGTGCGGCAATCGACGCTGCACAAGACGAGCAGGCACTGGAAGCATTGCGTGTCGGTGCCCTCGGTAAAAAAGGCAGTGTTTCGGAAAAACTTAAAAGCCTTGGTGGTATGAGCGCTGAAGAGCGCCAGAAAGCCGGACCGGTGATAAACGGTTTGAAAAATCGGGTTTTAGAGCTTCTAGGTGAAAAACGCACGGCACTGAAGCGTGCAGCAACGGAGGCGCGGCTTAAAAACGAAACAGTTGATGTTACATTGCCGGTTCGCCTTTCCCCCGAAGCGCGTGGTCGTATCCATCCTATTTCGCAGGTGATTGACGAGATTACCGCAATTTACGCCGATATGGGCTTTTCTATTGCCGAAGGGCCGGATATCGAAACCGATTATTATAACTTTACCGCACTCAATTTTCCGGAAGGCCATCCCGCCCGCGAAATGCATGATACCTTCTTTTTCAATCCCGACGGGAAAGGCGAAAAGCGGCTTTTGCGCACGCATACATCACCTGTTCAGGTTCGTACGATGGAAAAGCAAAAACCGCCAATCCGCATTATCATTCCGGGGAAAACCTATCGTATGGATTCGGACGCCACCCATTCGCCGATGTTCCATCAGGTAGAAGGGCTGGTCGTCGATAAAAAGTCGACCATTGCCAATATTATGTGGGTGCATGAAGAATTCTGTAAGGCGTTTTTTGAAGTGCCTTCGTTGAAGATGCGTTTTCGCCCTTCGTTCTTTCCATTCACCGAACCTTCTATGGAAGTCGATATCCAATGTGACCGCTCCGGTACAGAAGTAAAATTCGGCGAGGGCAATGACTGGCTCGAAATATTGGGCTGCGGCATGGTACACCCGAATGTGTTGAAAAATGTCGGTTTCGATCCGGACGAATATCAGGGCTTTGCCTGGGGAATGGGAATCGACCGTATCGCTATGTTGAAATATGGCATGCCGGATTTGCGGGCATTTTTTGATGCCGATATACGCTGGATCCAACATTACGGTTTCCGTCCGCTTGATGTGCCGACGCTTTTTGGCGGTCTCAGCAATTCATAAACTCACACCCGCGTCTTGCGTTTTGAAAAGAGGTTTTGAACAATGAAATTTACTTTGTCCTGGTTGAAAGATCATCTGGAGACAGACGCATCGCTCGGCGAGATTTGTGACCGGCTTACCGATATAGGCCTTGAGGTTGATAGCGTCGATGACCGCAAAAGCTTTGATGTTTTTGTAATTGCCAAAGTTTTGACAGCCAAAAAACATCCCGATTCAGATCATTTACAGATTTTGACTGTCGACACGGGTGGGGATAAGCCACTTCAGGTGGTTTGTGGTGCACCGAATGCAAAGGCCGGATTGATCGGGGTTTTTGCCCCTCCGGGAGCTTATATTCCGGGGCTTGATGTCACATTGTCGGTTGGAAAAATTCGCGGTGTTGAAAGTTTCGGCATGATGTGTTCGGAACGCGAGCTTGAACTTTCAAATGAACATAACGGTATTATCGAACTCGGCTCCGATGCACCGGTCGGCAAAGCATTTGCAGCCTATTATGGTCTCAACGATCCGCTTATTGATGTCGGCCTCACACCGAACCGGCCCGATTGTACGGGTGTTTATGGCATTGCCCGCGATCTTGCAGCAAGTGGCATTGGCAAATTGAAGCCGCTTGAAGTTCCTTCTATTTCCGGTGGAGGAGAACCATCGGTAACCGTGTCGCTCGATTTTGGTGATACGGCACCTTTGTGTCTCGGCTTTTCATGGCGGGAAATTCGTGATGTTAACAATGTGCAGTCGCCAAAATGGATGCAACGCCGTCTCACTGCTATCGGGTTGCGTCCAATCAATGCGCTTGTCGACATGACCAATTACATCACGGTTGATCTCGGCCGTCCGCTTCATGTTTTCGATGCCGATAAGGTAAAAGGAAAACTCACTGTCCGTCGTGGGCAGAAGGGAGATAAACTCCTTGCCCTTAACGGCAAAGAATATGATTTGGGGCCGGATAATTGCGTCATTGCCGATAATAATGGCGTCGAATCCATTGGTGGCATAATGGGCGGTGAAACAACAGGATGCGATGAGAACACGAAAAATGTTATCATTGAATCGGCTTTGTGGGATCCGCGCAATGTTGCTGCAACGGGGCGCTCTCTCGGCATAGTTTCGGATGCACGTTATCGTTTTGAACGCGGTGTCGATCCGGAATTTATGGAACCGGGACTTGCCTTTGCCACCGAAATGGCCATGAAACTTTGTGGTGGCAAGCCTTCAAAAGCCCATACAATCGGGGCAAAGAGCATTGAACAAAAAATTATCCGCTTCCCGTTTGCCGAAATCAAACGTTTGACCGGTCTGGAATTAAGCCATGAAGCAGCAACAACCATATTGCAGCACCTCGGCTTTGTTGTGGAAGGCAAAGGTGATGTTGTCACGGTAAAAGTACCAACATGGCGTCCCGATATTGATGGCAAGGCCGATCTCGTCGAAGAGGTTATGCGTATCCATGGGCTAAACAATATCAAGCCGGAACCTTTGGAAAGGCCGTCTTCTGTAAGCGGGCAAATTCTCACCACAATACAGATCAGGCAGCGTTCCGCACGTCGTGCTCTGGCTTGTCGGGGCTTGATGGAAGCAATCACATGGTCTTTCATTTCGGAAAAACAGGCCAAGGCATTTGGCGGCGGCAAACCTGAATTGAAGCTATTGAACCCGATTGCTGCCGATATGTCGGATATGCGTCCTTCACTGCTTCCGGGTTTGATTGCGGCTGCCCAGCGCAATGCCGATCGCGGTTTTCCCGATCTCGGCCTATTTGAAATCTCGGCAACCTTTGAAGGTAATACGCCCGAGACACAAAGACGCGTCGCCGGTGGTATCCGCCGTGGTACTTACAAGCTTGATGGTTCAGGCCGTTTTTGGGCAGGTTCTGCCAAACCGGTTGATGTCTTTGATGCCAAGGCCGATGCACTTTGTGTGCTTGATGCTTGCGGTCTTGATGCTTCAAAGGTGCAGATAGAGAAAGGCGCGCCGGAATGGTATCATCCGGGACGTTCGGGCGTTATCAAATTGGGACCGAAGATCATTCTTGGAACCTTTGGCGAATTTCATCCCGATACGCTTGAGGAGCTCGATGTAACAGGACCATTGTGCGGTTTTGAAGTCTATATTGACCGTATTCCCGAACCACGCAAGAAGGCAACCAAAACACGCCCGCCTTTGGTGCTGTCGCCATATCAGATGATACGGCGCGATTTCGCTTTTGTTATGGATAAATCGGTGAACGCTGCCACGGTCATTCGCGCGGCAAGCGGAGCCGATAAAAAGCTTATCCAGTCTGTCGAAGTGTTCGATGTCTTCGAGGGAGCAAGCCTTGGTGAAGACAAGAAGTCGATTGCGATCGAAGTGGCAATCCAGCCGCATGAACGTACGTTGACAGATCAGGATATTGAAGCTTTGGCAAACAAGATTATCGAGAATGTTGCAAAATCGACCGGTGCGACATTGCGCCAGTAGTCTTTCTTGATCTTAAGGGGCGAGAGAAGAATTTTTATAAAAAGATTGAGGGGCAAAGCTTATTTGCCCCTTTATTTTATTGGTCAATGTCAAAAGGGAATAGTCGTATAAAACAGCCATTCTCTTTC
Source organism: uncultured Bartonella sp. (assembly GCA_946480935.1). GTDB lineage: Bacteria > Pseudomonadota > Alphaproteobacteria > Rhizobiales > Rhizobiaceae > Bartonella. The sequence continues at coordinate 10,641 of CAMLLT010000019.1, forward strand.
GAATTTCCGGTATTCAAATATAAAAAAATGGCCTTGGATACTGTTATTTTTGAAATATTTTCGAGCCGGATAGTCCCGTCTAACAAAAATAGATTTTGTCTTTTTCAGAAAAAACGAGCACTCAAAAAAACGGAAAGCTTTGTCTTTATGTCGCCGGTTGAAAGCCGATAAAAGTGTTCTGCGCCTCAGGTAATCAGAGATAGAAATAGCCGAGGCACGGTTCTAATCATTCCTGATGAATATGTGTTTCCTGCAACACTAAAGATCGAGGCTTTTCTATCGGGGACGGTCATCCATATTCCGGATTAAAATACGATGCTCTTTTTTTGGCTCCGGAATTTTTTGGGTCGATTTAAAAAACCTGTTAAACCGTCATTATGGTTTTGGTGTCTCATTTGTTGGGGGTGGATTTTTCCGATTGGTAGAACGGGAAATACCCTTTCTTCAATTCTTTTGAGGCACATAATTTTTTACTCGATATCGAGAGCAGATTCCTCCCGAATGAGTTCGCCATTATGGAAGAAATTACGAAACCGTATTAAACCGGTAGTTGTTAAATAGCATTTTTACGACATTAAATTTTCGTTTTTTGATCCCGATCAACAATGGATTTCTTCTGACCTGGCGCATGTGGTGATTTTTTCGCTTTACAGTTGACTTTTGTTTTCTTCCATATTCTATCTTTTAAAAAACGAAAACCATCCTTGTCGAAAGTCGGTTAAATGAAAAAAGAAAAACACTATGATCTTTTTGTTATAGGTGGTGGCGTCAACGGTTGTGGTGTCGCTCGCGATGCTGTTGGCCGTGGCTATTCCGTCGGTTTGGCGGAAATGAATGATCTTGCTTCAGGTACGTCCAGTGCCTCTACCAAGCTTATTCATGGTGGTTTGCGCTATCTCGAACAATATGCTTTCCGTCTGGTCAGAGAAGCATTGATGGAACGCGAGGTGATCTGGCACATGGCACCTCATCTTGTTCGTCCTTTGCGCTTTATATTGCCTTATAATAAAGGGTTGCGTCCTGCATGGATGCTGCGTTTGGGCTTATTCATCTATGATCATTTGGGAAGCCGTCATCAGGAGCTTTGGCGCACCAAGGTTCTTGATTTGACCAAAGAATATAGCGAATCTCTGAAGCCCGGTTTCGTCAAAGGTTTCGAATATTCCGATGCCCGTGTTGACGATGCGCGTCTGGTTGTTGCCAATGCCCGTCATGCGGCAAGACTTGGCGCAGATATCATGGTGCGCACCGAAGTTGTCTCGCTTAAAGCCGACGGCAAAAAATGGAAAATTGGCCTTAAAAACAAATTGAATGGTGAAGAGTGGACAGTCACTGCCGACTACCTTGCAAATATGGCGGGGCCATGGATCAATCACGTTTTGCAGGATGCTTTGGGCTTTAAAGGCCACCCGCCGGTTCGTCTGGTTAAAGGGTCGCACATTGTTGTGCCAAAACTTTATCAACATGACCGCGCTTTTATTTTCCAGAACAAGGATGGACGAATTGTTTTTGCTATTCCTTATCAGGAAGATTTTACGCTGATTGGAACAACCGATTGCGATTATAAAGGTGATCCGGCGAAGGTTCACATCAGTGACGAAGAGATTGATTATATCTGTTCGGCTGCAAGCGAATATTTTACCAAGCCGGTTGTTCGCGACTCCATCGTCTGGGCATATTCGGGTGTTCGCCCGCTTTATGACGACGGGGCTTCAAAAGCACAGGAAGCAACGCGCGATTATGTTTTGAAAGAAATGCGGGAAAATGATGGTCCGATCATGCTGAATGCGTTTGGCGGTAAAATCACCACTTTCCGTAAATTGTCGGAAGACGCTCTCGTCTTTATCGAAAAAGCTTTGGGGAAACGCAAACCTGCATGGACTGCCGAAGTCAGTCTGCCGGGTGGCGATTTCCCGCATGATTCGCTTTCAGTCATGGAAGCGAGAGTTGCCAACATTTTGCCGGACCTTGATGCAAAAACCCATCGCCGTCTGGCAAGAAATTATGGCACCGAAGCCCTCGAAATTTTTGACAATGGCAAAAAAGACAAAGGGCAACATTTTGGCCATGGCCTTTATGAGGCCGAGGTTCAATGGATGATGCATGAAGAATGGGCGAAGGATGTCGACGATGTCTTGTGGCGTCGTTCGAAACTTGGCCTCTATTTTAATGACGAAGAAAAAGAAGCTTTAAGACAATACCTTGAAAAACATAAAACCATCTAAAAGGTTCACCGTCTACTGAAGTAAAGCTGGTCAGACTGCAAACCCGGGGAGAAAACATGTCTGATGTGAATACTTTACGTGATGAATGCGTTGCGGAATTTGCCGGCACATTTTTATTTCTGGCTCTCGGAATGGGGTGCGTTGCAGGATTAAAATTGGCCGGTGCCGCTTACGGACAATGGGAAATCAGCATTATTTGGGGATTGGGTGTCGCACTTGCAGCCTATCTGACAGGGGGTGTTTCGGGGGCTCACCTCAATCCTTCGGTCACTTTTGCACTGGCTTTCTTTGCAAATTTTCCAAAACAAAAAATACTGCCTTACATCATTTCGCAATTCTTGGGTGCGTTTGTCGCAGCCGCCGTTGTCTATGGACTTTACTATAATCTCTTCTCGGCAAAAACACTTGATACAGCCGGTGTTTTTACCACTTTTCCAAATCCACATATCTCACTCCTGCAAGCCTTTATGACAGAATTTTTTATCACAGCTGTCCTGGTGGCGGTGATTTTAGGTTTGAGTGATGATGGCAACGGTTTGCCGCGTGGTGCGCTGGTTGCATTTCTTGTCGGGGTTCTGGTTGCTGTCATCGGAGGTGCTTTCGGTCCGCTGACGGGATTTGCAATGAATGCCGCACGTGATTTCGGCCCAAGACTCTTTGCTTATTTCGCCGGTTGGGGGAATAGCGTTATGACAGGAAATAGGGAAATTCCGTATTTTCTCGTTCCGCTTATTGCTCCCGTCCTCGGAGGATGTGTGGGTGCTGCCTTCTATACGAAACTGATCGGCGAGCCTCTTGCCCGCAGACAATCGAGATAATTGGCAAGATCATTGATAAAATAATTGGTCATTTTTCTATAGGACAGGGAGGCTTTCATGGCCGAAAAAAAATATATAGTCGCATTGGATCAAGGTACGACCAGTTCGCGCACTTTGGTGCTTGATCATGATGCCAATATCGTCAGTGTCGCTCAACGTGAATTTACCCAGATCTATCCCCATCCCGGCTGGGTGGAACATGACGCACGCGAGATATGGGCAACGCAAAGTTCAACTTTGACAGAAGCTCTGGCAAAAGCCGGCATCAGCTCGGATGAAATTGCAGCGATCGGAATTACCAATCAGCGTGAAACGACTGTTGTTTGGGAAAAAGCAACCGGCAAACCGGTTTATAATGCCATTGTCTGGCAGTGTCGGCGCACCACAGATATTTGTGCAAGACTTAAAAAAGAAGGGCTTGAGGATTACATCAGAGAAAATACCGGTCTTGTTATTGACCCTTATTTCTCCGGAACAAAAATCGCCTGGATATTGGAAAATGTAGAAGGCGCACGAGAAAAGGCCGATAAAGGCGAACTGCTCTTTGGCACGATTGATACCTGGCTTATATGGAATATGACGCAAGGGCGCGTTCACGTTACCGAATATACCAATGCTTCGCGTACCATGCTCTTCAATATCCATAAACTGGACTGGGACGAAACAATGCTGAAAGCATTGAATATTCCCCGCTCCATGCTGCCGGAAGTCAAAGCATCTTCCGAAATCTACGGCCAAACCAATATTGGCGGGCGTGGGGGTACACGCATTCCGATTGCCGGAGCCGCCGGTGACCAGCAGGCGGCATTGTTCGGTCATATCTGTGTTGAAGAGGGGCAGGCTAAAAACACCTACGGAACCGGTTGTTTTATGTTGATGAACACCGGCAAAAAAGCTGTCAAATCAACCCATGGTCTGGTCACAACATTAAGCTGCGATGCTCAAGGAAAACCGGCTTATGCTTTGGAAGGATCTATTTTTGTGGCAGGTGCTGCAATCCAGTGGCTTCGTGATGAATTGAAGTTTTTTACTGATTCCGAAGATTCGGAATATTTTGCCGAAAAAGTGGGAACTTCGAATGGCGTTTATGTCGTGCCCGCATTTACCGGCCTTGGTGCGCCTTATTGGGACCCGTTTGCGCGTGGTGCCATTTTGGGCCTGACAAGGGGTGTCAACCGCAACCATATTACCCGTGCAACGCTGGAATCGATTGCCTATCAGACAAAAGATGTTCTCACCGCTATGTTGGCAGACGCCCAGACAGATCTGAAGACATTGCGTGTTGATGGCGGTGCTGTCGCTAACAACTTTCTTATGCAGTTCCAATCCGATATTTTGCAAAAACCGGTCGAACGCCCGCATATATTGGAAGTGACAGCATTCGGCTCGGCTTATCTTGCCGGTCTTGCAGTCGGCTATTGGTCGAGTTTGGATGAATTGCGAAAGGTTGCAACAATAGAACGTGTCTTCAAACCTTCCAAAGATGTGGCAAAACAAGAAAAACGTTATGCCGGCTGGCGAAAGGCTGTCGAACGGGCATGTTCGTGGGATTCGGTTCTTGAATGAAAGCCGCAGGCAACGAGAACGGGTGGTCTAGAAAAGTTGTTTTAAGAACCGGAAAACACAAAAATGAAAGGCACGTAAAATCTTTACGTGCCTTTCAAATTTAAACAAAGTCTAAATTATCTGCAACGTGCTTCGAATACTTTGCCGTTACGATCGCGATAATGGCAGTAACGAACGTGATTCTTGGTACGTGAATAGCCGATCAGGCCACCGGCAACAGCACCAATAGCTGCACCAGCGGCAACAGCTTTGCCACCGTGACCGAATGCAGCGCCACCCAAAGCACCAAGAGCAGCACCACCGGCACCCCACTTGGCAACTGTTTTCTCATTCTGAGTACAAGCAACAGTTGAAAAGGCAAACATCAAAACGATAAATAAAGAACACAATTTTTTCATGGTTTAACTCCAGAACCCTCAATGTGTTCCTATATAGCACAGTCCAAATCGCGCGGCTCTAAAAATAGTTAATGCTCTATTAAAAATCATTATTGAAATTGCAGATATGCAACAGATGCGACATTAGGAGAGTGACGAGGGGAGAAATACCAAAAATTGGCGAAGAAATTTTTCAACTATCACGAGAAAATAACTTTAAGTTTAGAAAAAGACATTTCCATTGTGAGGAAAAAGACATTTCATTTGTGCAGAATTTTTAAAAATGGTGTCAGGTTTTATAGCTTAACGGTTCAATGAATGGCGTCAACATATCCGTCAAGAAAAGCGGCTTATTGAAATGACAGAATTCGTAATATTGAAATGGAATAAAACAGGATGATCGTTGTAAGCAATCTTCAGAGCTTACGCCAATAGAGAATTCAAAATAAAGGGCGCTATTTCAGCAGCGCCCGTTTTATTTACGAATTCCAAACAAAAAACTCTATCTTCAGATTTTTATATCTTTTTTGTAATTCTTTGTATTTTTGGCAAATTGCCCATGGGGACGGAAGCGCCACAAATAGGAAGGCAAAACAGCTTCCATTGCTCTGGGCTTAATGCCGACACCTTCCAATGTCCGCCCTTCAAGCTTTGCTTCTTCAGAAACAATGCAGTCTTTTTTGAGCATTTTAATCTGCTCGGAGGTTGTCACAGTCGGGATCATCGGTATTTTTCCAAGGAGTCCGAAAATTCCGCCGATAAGGCTTCCAATTCCGAAGGGCACGGAAACCAGAGCTTTTTTCCGCATGATAACTTTGAGCATTTCTTCAATAGCATGCCGGTAGGTTATGACTTCTTTGCCACCCAGTTCATAAATCTTGCCTGTCGGAATATGTCCTTCAATTGCCGCAACAACGAAATTGGCAATATCGCCCACATAAACCGGTTGCAATTTTGTCTCGCCACCGCCAAACATCGGCAACATCCATGTGAAGCGTGACATATCGGCGAGTTTGTTAAAGAAAGAATCTTCCTGACCGAAAATCACCGAGGGCCGCATGATAATGGCACCTTTATGGGCCTTTTGAACAGCCTGTTCGCCAAGTGCTTTGGTTTTCGGATAGGAAAGGTTGGAATTGATATCGGCATTCAAGGCCGACATATGAATGAGAGGAATACCGGCACTTGCTGCAAGTTCGGCAACATTTTTTGCACCTTCAACCTGCACATTTTTGTAATTGTTTTTGCCTTGCGAATAAAGAAGGCCGGGTAGAAAAACTGCTGCATCGGCATCAATCAGCGCACGCGCAACAGATTCACGGTTACGCACATTGGTTTTGAGCATTTGGGTTTGACCAACTTCACCAATTTGCAACATATAATAGGCCACTTCAGGCCGACGCACAGCAATGCGAACCCGATAGCCACGTTTTGTCAATGTTTCGACCACATGGCGACCGACAAAACCTGAACCACCAAAAACGGTAATGAGTTTCGGGTATTGATAAAGTTCGGTACTGAGCGTCATAGGGTGCACTCCTCAAAAATCTTCAATCTTTGCCTTTATATGGTTTAGCTTGTTTTGGCCTGAACGCAAGTCTTTTGAACTATTCTCATTAAATGTTGAAGAGATTAACAATCGTTTTATTCCGGTGGTGTCCCATTTTTCTTCAAAAAATCACCGGCCATATAAAGTGAACCCGCAACAAGAATGGTTCTTTGAGGTGTGAGGCCGGAAATTTTTTGGAAAGCGTCTTCAATAGATGTGGTGGTTTGCGTCTCTAAACCGGCTGAACGGACAACTTTAGCCAATTCTTCAGGTGCTACACCACTATCGCTCGACAGTACTGGAACAGTATAAACTTTGTCGACAAGCCCGTTCAGTTCTTTGAAATAGTGGAAAGAATCCTTTGTATTGATCATACCGGCGACCATTGTCACCGGTCCCGCTCCTTTTTCTTTCCAGTGTCTGATTTCTTGTGCAATGACTTTCGCACCTGCCGGATTATGCCCGCCATCAAGAAAAACTGTCATCGTTTTCGGTAAAGAATCAATCAGTTTGCCGTTCCTGATGCGCTGCATTCGCGCTGGCCAGACAATATTTTGCATAGCTTTGGCAATATGCTGATCGGTCAATTTGAAACCGGCATGGAGTACAGCTTCAATGGCGCTCGCTGCATTGCTGATTTGGTGGTCACCGCGAAGCGAGGGGAGCGGAAGCTCTATCAAACCGTTTTCATTTTGAAAAACCATATGCCCATGGTCATTATAGGCCTGGAAATCCTGACCATAAACAACAAACGGTGCGTGGCGTTCTTGCGCGATGGTTGTCAAAACGTCGATAGCACCATCGCTGTCCTGCTTGCCGATAACAAGCGGAACCTCTTCTTTGATAATGCCGCCTTTTTCGAAAGCGATTTTTTCAACAGTATTACCGAGTAAAGCAACATGATCAAGCGATATGGGCATAATGAGAGAAACGGCGGGCTTTTTAATGACGTTGGTTGCGTCAAAACGACCACCCAGCCCCACTTCAAGAATAACAGCGTCAGCCGGATGTTCGGAAAAAAGCAGAAAGGCAACAGCCGTCAATAACTCGAAAACCGTAATTGGTTCATCATGATTGGCTTTTGTTACCCGTTCTATTGCATCGGCAAGAGTGTCATTATCGACAAATTTGCCACCACCTTTTTCACCCAACCGGTAGCGCTCGTTCCAATGAACAAGATGTGGAGATGTATGGACATGAACACTATATCCGGCACTTTCAAGAAGCGCACGGCAAGTTGCTGCTGCCGACCCTTTTCCATTGGTGCCCGCAATATGGATTATCGGAGGCAATTTCAAATGCGGATTGCCAAGATTTTCCAAGAGCCGCGATATGCGTTCGAGCGAAAGGTCAAACCCTTTCGGATAGCGCTTGAGAAGGCTATTGATAAGCGTGTCTACCCGATTTTCGGTCATTTCATTTTATTTCATTTCAAGCGGCTTTATTACCGTGATGTTTGCCCGCATGATGTTCAGGAGCTGGCAATTTCATCATCAAGCGCAAAAGCTTTGCAATGGTGGACTTCAGTTCAAGTCGTGAGACCACCATATCAACCATACCATGTTTGAGGAGATATTCGGCGCTCTGAAAACCTTCCGGCAGCTTTTCGCGAATGGTTTGTTCAATCACGCGAGGACCGGCAAAACCGATCATCGCGCCGGGTTCGGCTATATGAACATCGCCCAGCATGGCATAAGAAGCGGTAACACCACCTGTCGTCGGATTGGTTAAAACAACAATATAAGGAAGCTTTGCATCCTTCATCATTTCAACCGCAACAGTGGTTCGCGGCATTTGCATGAGTGAAAGTGTGCCTTCCTGCATACGGGCTCCGCCAGAGGCCACAAACAGCACCAAAGGCCGTTTTTCCTGAATGGCTGTTTCAAATGCTTTGATAATGGCTTCACCTGCCGCCATACCGAGAGAACCACCCATAAAGGCAAAATCCTGCACAGTAGCTATAATAGGGAGGCCTTCAATGGTGCCACGTGCATTCAGAATATCGTCGTCAACACCGAGTTTTGAACGATAATCTTTCAAACGGTCAATATAGCGCTTTTCATCGCGGAATTTCAGCGGGTCAATGACAACTTTCGGATTTTCCAGAAGTTCATAGGCGCCATCGTCGAAAAAGCTTTCCAGACGGGCTTTTGCAGGCATACGCATATGGTAGCCCGAATTCGGAACGACATATTGGTTTTTTTCGAGATCTTTATGAAATACCATTTCACCGCTGGCAGGGTCTTTGACCCATAAATTTTCTGGCATCTCACGACGACCAAACATCGAGTTGATCTTCGGACGAACATAATTGGTAATCCAGTTCATCTATGTCACCTTATCCTGTTTGTTGGCAAAGCTTCAATTCAGCCTTTTCTGGCTTCCGATACACCTGCACTCAATTGCTTTACAAGGTCGCTTGCCGCTTTTGCCGCATCACCTTTCGGGTGGCCATTTTCATCAAGAGTAGAAGCAATGGCATTGACAATTGCACTTCCGACCACAACACCATCAGCAGCGCGACCGATTTTTGCTGCCTGTTCTCCGGTTTTGATACCGAAACCGACAGCAATCGGCAAAGACGTGTGTTTCTTAATATTTTCCACCGCTTTCGCTACAATATCGGTGTCGGGCAAGGCTTGACCGGTAATGCCCGTCATCGAAACATAATAGACAAAGCCGGAGGTATTTTCCAGTACTTTCGGCAGCCGTTTATCATCGGTTGTCGGCGTTGCCAGACGAATGAAATTGATACCCGCTTTGACGGCAGGCAAGCAAAGTTCATTATCCATTTCCGGTGGCAAATCAACAACAATCAAACCGTCAAGATCGGCTTTTTTGGCGTCGACCAGAAATTGATCCACCCCATGCACATAGATCGGGTTATAATATCCCATCAATACGATTGGCGTGGTCTGGTCGGTTTTGCGGAATTCACTAACGAGTTTTAAAGTTTTATTGAGTGTCTGTCCGGCCTTCAAAGCGCGGATACCCGCGGCTTGAATCGTCGGGCCATCCGCCATCGGGTCGGAAAAGGGCATTCCAAGCTCGATAATATCGCTACCGGCTTTCGGAAGTGCTTTCATAATTTCAAGTGACGTGTCAAAATCAGGATCTCCCGCCATCATATAGGTCACAAGAGCCGGACGATTGTTATTCTTGGCTTTTTGAAATG
>CAMLLT010000020.1 GCA_946480935.1 uncultured Bartonella sp.
TTGTTTAAAATACCCGTTTTACTTACTGTTTTAGGAAATTTTTCAATTTTCCGCTCGCAACCGGAATATTTTTCTTCCAAGTTGCTTCATAGCGGATTTGTATCGGGCGCTCATCCTGATCACACAAGATATAACGCGGGCCAGATGTCATAGTGATTGCCGATTTTGGCAAAAGTGTCGCTCCAAGCCCCCAATGTGCCCAGTTTTCCAGTTCACGGAAGGAAACTGTTTTTCCGGTATATTCTTTGAGCACATGATTGTGGTGCCCGAACATTTCCCTGATAAACTTGGTCAATCCGGATTCGTCGTCGACCATGACAAAAACTTCATCGGCAATATCGGAAAAATGCACCACATTGACATTTCTGATCGGCTGAGCCGTGCTCGGTATAAAATAAAGCGGCTCTTCATAAAGAAACTCGCTTGCCCTTGTCGGCTTTTTTTCTTCGGCAACATCAAAGACATAATCGACTTCACCGCGTTCGAGTAACTCCATGAGATCGCCGCTATTGCGTGCGCATAACACGATTTCCGAGTCCGGATTTTCTGTGCGAAAATCATCCATAACGGCTGAAAGATATTGGCAGCTCATCAAAGGCGATTTGCCAATTCTGATAACGTTTGTTTCCTGATTATTGAATTTCTTGCTTTCGTCGACAAGATTGAAATTAGCCTCGATCAGCTTTTCGATATAGGGCATAATATGTTGCCCGAAAGGCGTAAGGCCAACACGGCGCGTCGTGCGCGAGAAAATGCGCGCCTGAAACTCGTCTTCAAGCTGGGCAATGCTGTTGGACAAGGTTGGCTGGGTTACATGGCAGTTTTTTGCCGCTGTGGTGAAATTGCCGGCCTGAGCAACAGCAAGGACATAATTCAATTGTGCCAGGTTCATCAGTCATTCCCCAAGTGTTCCCTCTCATGATTTATAGCTTAAAGAAATAAATCACATTTGCAAATACAATTTTTAAAACTCCTTACGCACATGTATAAAAAGCTCAAGAGTTCATACCTATATAATTATCATTCATACGATAACGCCTAATCCTGAAATACAAAGAAGTGAGGACGTAAGTGTTTGCGGCAATCTGCCGCAACGATCTTATATGTTTTGACTGTGAAAGCGGGTCAAATTGATATGGAAAATGAAAGAGCCGGTCACCTGCCAAGGCTTACCCTATCACAAATCATATTCAGTCTTTTGCCGCTCTTCTGGATAGCTGAAGCCGCGCTGTTGAGCCTGATTGTTGCAAAAGCAGGTAAGGCTTTGTCGACCATTGTCATTGCAAGCCTTGCTATTGTTTTGCTTGCCGCAATCAAAGCTTTTCTTGACTATCATAGTCAACTGGCCCTCTTCAAAAATTCCCGCGAGAACCTGAATGAGTGGCGCAAACGCGGCTTGACCCACCTTAATTTTCTTTCTCCTTTAAGTAAAAAACGTATGCCGAGTGGCGAAGCAGCCAATATTCTCGTCGATCAGGGAGAGACACTCGTTTCATGGGATGCGAAATACCGCCCCCTGATGGTGCGCGCTGCTGTTGTTCCCGTTGTCATCCTTTGTCTGGTATTGCCGTTTTCATGGCTTGCCTGTTTGCTGCTTTTTATAACTGCACCAATCATCCCGCTCTTTTGGGCCATTATCGGTGCCAAAGCTCAAAAAGCGGCAAAAGAGCAATGGCAGGAAATGGGCGAGATGAACGGCTATCTGCTTGATCGTTTGCGCGGCATAAAGACATTGCGCATTCTTGATGCCACCTTCTGGAGTGCGAAACGCCTTGCCCGCCAATCCGACGACCTTATTACACGCACAATGAAGGTGTTACGCATTGCTTTTTTGTCGTCGGCAGTGCTGGAACTTTTTTCAGCTCTCGGTGTCGCTTTGATGGCCGTTTATATCGGTTTTCATCTTTTAGGTGTCATTACCATCGGCTTTTGGGGAAACAAGCTCAGCCTTGCCGAAGGCCTCTTCATTCTTTTGCTTGCTCCGAGTTTTTTTGAACCCTTGCGTGAACTTGCAAGTGTCTGGCACGACCGTGTTGCAGGTAAAGCGGCCATGGAAAATTTCACAAAACTTGTTGGCGAGGGAAAGACGATTGTTCATCAATCTTCTAATGTTGAGCAATTACAAAATGTTCAACAATCACCTGTTGTTCAGCCATCATATGACAGTAAGCCAAAAGAAATAGCTTCCCCGAAAAGTGGCACTGCAATCGAAATTGATAATATCTCATTCGGCTTTATTCCCGAAAAACCGGTTTTCAAAAATTTTTCGCTCAAAATCGGCAGGCAAGAAAAAGTTGCACTCACAGGAAAAAGTGGTGCGGGAAAATCGGTTTTGCTGGCGCTCATTGCCGGTCTCATTCAGGCCGACAAGGGGGTAATCAAAGTCAACGGCTTGACCGTCAATGATACTAATATAGATGAAATCCGAGCCAAAATCGGCTGGATGGGAGCAAAACCCTATTGGTTCGACCAGTCAATTTTGTCCAATATAACATTCAACAGAAAATTCGATAATATTGACGATTATCTTGATCTTGCCAATTTGCACGATTTCGCCAATAAGCGCAAATACCAGCGCCTTGGTGAAGGTGGAACCGGCGTTTCGGGTGGGGAAGCCGCCCGCCTTTCTTTGGTGCGGCTGGCACTGGAAAAAGGCCGGAATATCCTTCTCATTGACGAACCGACTGCCCATCTCGACCCTGAAAGTGCAAAGATTGTTATAGATGCACTCATAAAAATTTCCGGAGGAAATAGCCTTCTTGTTGCAACCCACGATCCGGAACTTTTCAAGCGTATGGACAGGGTAGTTGAACTTTCACCGGAAGTGAATTGCAGGGAGAGCGAAAGATGAAAACCATTCTCGCTCTCATTGCGCCTCGCGACAAAATTATCCGCAAAAAAATGCTGTGGGGGCTTCTCTTTGCCATTCTCACAGCCCTTTCGACAATCGGTCTTCTTTGCTTATCCGGCTGGTTTATTACAGCAACCGGAATAGCCGGTTTGACGATTGCGGCAACACGTGTTTTCGATGTTTTTATGCCCTCGGCTGCGATACGGTTTTTCGCGCTTTTGAGAACCGGTGCACGCTACTTGGAACGGCTTGTCAATCATGATGCGACATTCATGCAAAGTAGAGGCCTGCGGCTGCAACTCTTCAAAACGATTGCACAAAGAAAATCCTTGCGTGATCTTGCCATGCGTCCGGCACGGCTGTTGCACCGTCTAACCGGCGATATTGATAGTTACGAGCTTATTTATCTGAAACTCATCGTCCCTTCCATTGTTGCACTGATTGCAATTTTTACAATTATAGCCGTGCTTTCTACCGTTCATTTGGGCTTGGGACTTGGCTTCGGACTTGTCGTTTTTGCCATTGTCATTGTTTTTTCCTGCCTTTCCATAAAACTTGACGAAAAGCGTTCAGCCTCTCTTGCAATACGCCGTGAAAGCCTGCGCACACGTGTGATCGCACTTCTTTCCGGCCAGACCGACCTTGTTATGAATGGCTGCCAGCAATCTTTCACCAATCATGTCATGAACACGGAAAACAGCCTTGCAACAAGTGATGTTTCGTTGAAAAGACGGCAACTCGCCATTGAAGCAATCAGTGCTTTTGTCGACAAGCTCATTTTTGTCGGGCTTATTCTCACAAGCGTTCTCCTCTATCGCTACGGTTCGATCAGCCTGCCGCTTGCTGTACTTTCTATATTGGCCGCACTGACACTTTATGACCTTGTCAAACCGCTTTATCAGGGCTCTAGTGAGATCGGCCGCTATATATTGGCGCTGCGCAGACTTTCGCCCTTTGTCGAAAGTGGAAATACCAACCCCGCCAAACCCCGCGAAGAGTTACCACCATGTAGTTATGTAGCTGTGGCCGACATCAAGCGGGCAAGTTACGAGCCACAATTACCGGCAGTTTTGAACGATATTCATTTCACGGTCAGCGCGGGAGAAAAAATAGCCTTTGTTGGCCCCAATGGTGCTGGCAAAAGTTCGCTTATTTCTCTCTTCATGACAAAAGATATGATTGTCGAGGGAAAAATTGCAGCGATAAAAGCAGCATTATTGGAACAAAATACCTATATATTTAGAGACACTCTGCATGAGAACCTGAAACTTGCCAATGTGACCGCCTCTGACGAAGACATGGTCGAGGCCATGGAGCGCGCGGGGCTACACGACTATCTCGATAATCTCAAAGACGGCCTTTATAGCAGCGTCGGTGAAAACCAGACCGGTCTTTCTACCGGTCAGGCTCGACGCTTCGCATTGGCACGCCTTTTCCTGCAGAAACGCGACCTGTGGCTACTTGATGAGCCGACAGAGAATATAGATGGCGGAACCGCCCGCGATATTCTCGAGCGCATGAAGCACTATGGGCGTGAAAAAAGCTGGCTCCTTGTCACCCACCTGAAACGGGAAGCAACCTGTTGCGACCGCATCATCACACTCGATCACACCCGTATCACCGGCGACTATGAGCGATCGAGCGAAAACTATCAACGCGTTTTAGAAAGTTTACGCGAGGACAATTATGACAAACACTCAATGTAAGGACTTGAATTATGGATATTGACATTGTCAGCCTATCACGGTTCCAATTCGCCGCGACTGCGCTTTACCATTTTCTGTTTGTCCCACTCACACTAGGATTATCAATCCTGCTTGCCATTATGGAAAGCGTCTATGTCATGACAGGTCGAACGATCTGGCGGGATATGACCAAGTTTTGGGGACTGCTGTTTGGTATAAATTTTGCGCTGGGGGTCGCAACCGGCGTGGTTATGGAATTCCAGTTCGGCATGAACTGGAGCTATTATAGCCATTATGTCGGCGATATTTTTGGCGCACCTTTGGCTATTGAAGCTTTGATGGCTTTCTTTCTGGAAGCAACTTTTGTCGGCCTGTTCTTCTTCGGATGGGACCGCATGTCAAAGGTTAAACACCTGATTGCCACATGGTGCGTGGCCTTCGGCTCCAACTTCTCGGCTTTGTGGATTCTGGTTGCCAATGGCTGGATGCAAAATCCGGTTGCCTCGACCTTCAACCCGCAAACCATGCGTATGGAATTGGGCGACTTCGCCTCGGTTGTTTTGAACCCTGTTGCACAAGCGAAATTCGTTCACACGGTTTCAGCCGGTTATACAACCGCCGCTGCTTTCGTTCTTGGCGTTTCAGCCTGGTACCTCTTGAGAGGTCGCTATAAAGAAATTGCCAAACGCTCGATGACAGTTGCGGCATCGTTCGGTCTTGCTGCTTCGCTTTCAGTCGTTGTTCTGGGGGATGAAAGCGGCTACCTTTCCGGCGAACACCAGAAAATGAAACTCGCTGCTATCGAAGCCATGTGGGATACTGAAAAAGCTCCGGCTTCTTTCACATTGTTCGGTCTTCCCGATGTCAAAAACCGCGAAACCCATTTTGCAATCCACATTCCGTGGGTAATGGGCATTATCGGTACGCGTTCGTTTGACGAACAGATCCCCGGCATCAAGGATCTCGTTGCCCAATCTGAAAAAGAAATCAGACAAGGTATCCTTGCTTATGATGCACTCGAAAAAATCCAGCAGGCAAAAGGCGCAGCTGTTCCACAAGAAACAATCGACCAGTTTGAAAATAACGGTCGTTCACTCGGTTATGCACTTTTGTTGAAACGCTATGTCGATGACCCGCGGACAGCAACAGACGAACAGATCAGCAAAGCGGCATGGGACCTTGTTCCGGAAGTTCCGGTTGTCTTCTGGGCTTTCCGTATCATGGTTGCCTGTGGTTTTGCCCTTATCCTGATTATGGCGACATTCTTCTATCTGTCGGCACGTCATCGTCTGGAAAACAGGCGCTGGTTGCTTAAACTTGCTGTTTGCGCCATCGCACTTCCGTGGATTTCTGTCGAATGTGGATGGGTTGTTGCCGAAATCGGACGTCAGCCCTGGATTATCGAAGGAATTCTTCCGACCGCCGTTGCCGTTTCAAACCTCGGCGTTACGACAGTGTTTCTGACAATTTGCGGCTTTGTTGCCCTCTATACTGCGCTTCTTGTCGTCGAAGTCCGCTTGATGCTGAAATATATCAGGAAAGGTCCGGACGTTTTGAGTGACCATAGCGAGGTACAAAACAACGCCTCTGCCACAGCATTATCTTAAAGGATAAAAATCATGATTTTGCACGATTTGATTTCATATGACGTGTTACGTATCATATGGTGGCTGCTGCTTGGCATTGTGCTTGTCGGCTTTGCAGTCATGGACGGTTTCGATCTGGGAACCGGTATGTTGCTCCCCTTTGTCGGTAAGACAGATCTTGAACGACGCATTGTCATCAACACCGTCGGACCGGTTTGGGAAGGCAACCAGGTTTGGTTGATCGTGGCAGGCGGTGCAATTTTTGCCGCTTGGCCACAACTTTACGCTGTTTCGTTTTCGGGCTTTTATATTGCCATGTTCCTTGTGCTCGTTGGCATTATTCTGCGCCCTGTCGGCTTCAAATACCGCAGCAAACGCGAAAGCAAAACCTGGCGGTCAACCTGGGACTGGCTGCTTTTCGTCGGTGGCTTTGTGCCGAGCCTGATTTTCGGCGTTGCAATGGGCAATGTACTTCAAGGTGTTCCCTTCGAGATTAAACCCGATATGCAGGTTTTCTATCGCGGCTCGTTCTTCGGGCTGTTAAACCCGTTTGCAATCCTTTGCGGGGTTCTCTCGATTGTCATGCTGCTCACCCACGGGGCCAGCTGGCTTGCTGTCAAAACAGACGATCCGATTTTCAGCCGTGTACGCAAAATCGGCATGATTACCGGTGTTCTCACAACCATTCTTTATGGTTTGTGCGGGCTTTTGTTGAACCTTGCAACAACCGGCTATCATATTACCGGTGGTGTGGTTGCCAACGGCCCTTCAAACCCGTTGATGAAACAGATTGCAACCAATGCTTCGGGTTGGCTTGACAATTACCATCAAACACCGATCTTGTGGCTTGTTCCGATTATCGGACTTGTTGCACCGCTATTGGCAGTGGCGTGTCTTTCCATAAGAAAACCGGTTCTTGCCATTATCGCAAACGGACTTGGCATTGCCGGCATTATCGCAAGTGTTGGCGTTGCAATGTTCCCGTTCATCCTGCCTTCAACAATTGATCCGGTGATGAGCCTTACGGTATGGGATTCTTCCTCAAGCCATTTCACCCTCTTTGTCATGCTGATTGTCGCGGTCATTTTTGTTCCGACAGTCTTGGCCTATACAAGCTGGGTTTACAAAATCCTTTGGGGAAAAGTCAGCGTCAAAACAATCGAAGGAAACAAGCAATCCTATTGATTGCTACTCTTGAAAGGAAATTCCATGTGGTATTTTTCATGGGCTCTCGGCCTTCCGCTTGCTGCCGCTTTCGCAATATTGAATGCGATGTGGTATGAATTGACAGACGACAGCGCCAAACAAAATAAAGGCGACAATAAATCCGAATAGCCTGAAAAAAACAAAAATCATTGCCGCGGAAAGCTCTTTGCTCTCCGCGGCATTTTATTTTTCTCACAGAGTTTTCTTCGGCAATTGTCGTTTAAAAAAAGCCCGACTACCGGTCTATTCGCTTTTCAATTTATGCACTCTGAAATCATCGCTATTGAGCAGCCAGATTTTTCAACCATTTCCGCAGGCGGTTTCTCGCATTGGAATAGGGAGAAGAGGTGTTCAATTGGATCATCCTCCCCATTGTCCATTTTCCGCACCATTCTTTTTCGTAAAGCTCTTTGTTATTCCGTTTGGAAATTTCGACAATAATCCGGTTTTTTGCCAGACAAAGCCGATCAACAAGATCAGCAAAAGGAACATTCTGATAATCGGAATAAAATTTTTTGGCGAGTTCACCAAGTTCATTCCACTTGAAGCCGGTTTCAGGAAAATCAACGGGTTCGCCCTTTTCATCCCTTTTCAACCATTTAAGGACAAGCCTGTTCCACCCCAAAAGATAGGCAACGAGATTTGAAACACTCATAAGCTCGCCTTTTGAATGCCCCTCCATCAACGGCAAACCGGAAACATCTGCCGGTACTTTACGCAAATCTTCAGCAAGTTTGGAAAAAGTCGTTTCAATTGCATTCAGCAATTCATCTTTATTTCGCGGTATAGACATTTTTCCCTCGCCTGACGCTTACGAAATAGCGTAACAGTTTTTCAACGCAAGAATAGAGCCGCTCGGATTCTTGTTCGAGATTTCTATGAACAATCGATAATAAAACCCGTTCATGTCTAAACTTGCAAAGTTCCTCGCCACAAACCGACATCGGATTGAAGTTGACTGATAATTGAAAAATTTCACAATGATTTTTCCTCTCTCAGTCCGGCCAAGAGAAAACAAAATGATTGTCAATTGCACTTCAAATATCGAATTCTTAAGAAATAAAGAATGTAGTTTGGAAGCGTTTTGCAGTAAAATCCGGTTTATAGCGAAAATATATGGAACACAGCCTGTCAAATGAAGAGTTAAATACGCATGTCTTTTATGATGGAGCCGTATTGTTTGGTTGCCTGCTCGTAGACATCATATCGGGGTTATTTAATCGCTGAATCAAACCACTCCTCCATGGCAGGCAATTGTAGTAATTTATCCAGATAGTTTCGGGATCTTGTATTTAAAGGTAAGTTATATGCCCGAACTCTAAATGCAACGGGGCAGAAAAATGCATCAACAGCAGTAAATTCGTGCCCCGAAAGATAAGGCCCACCGAATTGGTCCAGCCCACTTTCAAACAACTCGTCGATACGGTCAATGTCCTTCCTGAGGTTTTCAGGTATTTCATTCAATTTCACTTCGACGGAGCAGTTCATCTGGCATTGTGTTCTCAACGCCTCGAAAGAAGAATGCATTTCTGCTGCTGCGCTTCGGGCCCAAGCTCTTGTGCGACGATCCATTGGCCAAACACTGTCATGTTTTTCAAAAAGATATTCGACTATCGCAAGACTATCCCAAATGATGGTATCGTTATCATAGAGAACCGGCACTCTACCTGATGGAGAAAAGGTTTT
The DNA here is from genome assembly GCA_946480935.1 of uncultured Bartonella sp. Lineage (GTDB taxonomy): Bacteria > Pseudomonadota > Alphaproteobacteria > Rhizobiales > Rhizobiaceae > Bartonella. The sequence goes on from CAMLLT010000020.1 coordinate 9,015, forward strand.
GAAATTGCGATAGGTGGTGTCCCCTGAAAGAAAATGTTGGCTTTCTTTGAATGGTATTTGCAGTGTCTTTAGAAGAACCCACGGTCTTAGGGACCACGACGAATAGTTCTTATTTGCGATGTGAAGCGTATACATTATTTTTTATCCTTGTTCAGTCGAGGACTTATTGAGAAAAGCAATTCTTTTACAGTTGTGGTTGCTACTTCATACGGCTTTAAATCACTGTAAATATTATAATTAACAATCAATCCTTCCAGTATAATCATAATTACTGAAGCGACTTGATCTGTTTTTTCCTTGCAATCAGGCTCTATCACCTGATGAATCAGGTTATAAATAGAATCCTTATGTTTTTTTACGATTGCGGAAATCTGTTCATTCGTTTTTCCGAACTCTTCCGAAGCTTTTATAAACATACAGCCAAAAAAATCGGGTTCGGTAAACCACTTTTTATGCCACTCCAGAATAGCGGTGACTTTTGAAATAGCTCCTTCAGGCGCTTGGTCGACATAAGTTTGTAAGCTTTTCATAAAATTATCATCTCGGAGCTTTAACACTTCCTCTATGAGACCATTTTTTGTTCCGAACTGGGCGTATAATGTCGGCTTTGCAATCTTTGCTTCCCCTACTATCCGGTCCACACCAACATTGGCGTAACCATGTTCATTGAACAGTCGCAAGGCGGTTTCCAATAAAACCTGTCGTTTACTTACCCGTTGCCCTGCCTCTTTTTTTGATGGCATTCCTTTAGTTGGTGTCATTATTCTACCTTAAGCCATTTTTTTAGAAAAATATTTCCATTTACACGCAACATCTATGATTACGTCATATTTATAATTTACTTACAGGTCTGTTAAGTTTAAAAAATAACAGACAGGTCTGTTAAGTATTAACTTTAATCTCATTCTTATTAAAAATTCAACCCCTTACCGGAGAAATAGCTAAATGAGTGATCTTACCGATGCCCCCAAAAGCCGAATGACGCTTTTCCTTACCTCGAAAGCACCGGCCAGACCTTCGTCATTGCAAATTCTGACAGGATTTGCCGGTGGCATGGTCAGCATATCGATTTTGGCATTTATGGCCGGACATTATCATGTTCCGCTCATCATGGCTCCCTTTGGTGCCACATGCGTATTGCTCTACGCATTGCCCGAATCTCCGCTGGCGCAGCCTAGAAGCGTGATAGGCGGTCATCTTCTTTCGACATTCGTAGGCTTGGCTGTTTTCCACCTGATCGGTCACGGGGTTTGGGAAACGGGTCTTGCTGTCGGTTTGGCTATAGGTCTCATGCAGTTCACCAGAACCATTCATGCTCCCGCCGGCGCGGATCCAATAGTCGTGTTTTTGGCGAGTTGCCTCGGTTGGTCATTTCTATTCGCACCTGTTTTTCTTGGCTCTATCATTCTTGTTGCTATTGCATTCGTTGTGAACAACATCGGGGCGGGTAAAAACTGGCCAAAATATTGGTGGTAATTGCGCCTTATCTCTCGTTGCAAACTTCAAATAAATCGAGCAACCGGCGCAAGAACCCGATTGCAGGAAAGATTGTAGCTATTATGCACGTCCTATTGCGAAAAAACATCAAACTTATAGTGGTCAATATTCGCAATAGTTGTGGCTATTACCATGCGTTTGAACGAGTGCCAAATACCGCCGCGTTCAGACCAGACATTTGATAACTGAAGGTGCAAATACGCCGGCAAAGATGTAAAATCGGCTTTTTTCAGACCAACAAAGTTCTTTCTGGCAACTTAAGGACGGATATTCAAAGGCCACATTATTTATTCCTAACGCGGCTTCATTTATTCGTAACGCAGCTTCCTGCCGCGGCTTGCTGTTACAACACGTTATCCCGACAAGCAAGGAGCAAATAACAATGACAGAAGTTGCCATTAAGTCATATACTTACCGAAGTGAAAGGGATGATAATTCAACTGTTGATTGTAGCCAGTGATCGTATCATCAATCCAAGGCAGGAAGAGGCTACAATGCTTGAAGATTTGGAGTTTAGCGCCTGTCAGTCAGGACTGCATAAAAATCTGCGAATTCAGACATTTTGCAACAACTCTCGACCTCCGACGGCATTATCCTTCATAGTTTCATGAGCAAAAAGATCATCTGTTGGATGATAATACCTACCCATTGGTCGGGTCTGCGCCTCGTTAATTCCGGTTTTGTTGTTGCTATAGCGCGCTTGCCCTTCGGCAGGGGGCAAAAAGCATAGAACAGGTGAAAAAATTCTTTTTTCCCGCCTATTGGAACGCAATAAAAATTTTAGCCTTATGAACTTCCGAATGTCTGTGTTGAAACGGTTCTATTTATTATATGCCAATCAATCAAATTTATGTTGTCAATCGAAACTTTTGTCTGTTGCGGCCGCTTTGCTGCTTACGATTTTTCCGATGTCACCAAGTTTTATCATAAGCGCATCTTTTGTTAATAGCGTCACATTCTCTTTCCTGAATTGCGACAGAATATCGAACGGGCAGCAAGCCTGAAGTGTGCCGAACAATGGTCACTTTAACACGATCGCCGGCCGCTATATGACGAGAATATGTGTTGTTTAAATAAAGAAGAGGTTATTGCCGGTAATACCGGTTGAAGGCACCATGTTTTATTGAATATTGTCAATGGGTTGTTCGTTTTAACGTTTATCGGAAATCTGCCGCTTGCGTTATTTTGTATCTGGCTGTTTTTAAATATCCCTGGAAGGGAGAAAATAAAATTGATCCTCAATGTAGAACCGTGACCTTTTGCCATCGGAATTTTGCCAGGCTTGATCTTTTGCCAGGCTTGATCCCTGCTATGAGCAGGGGCAAGCACTTTGACAGGTGTATCGTTTCAAATTAAATTCTACGCATCTTTTATTTTGGGGTAAGGACTTTTTAACCGCGTTCGTGCGCTTATACGGCGCGTTGGCACATTTCGATCATATGCAGGAAAACTATAATTTTCCTGCAAAGGAGCAAAAGCGCAAATCAAAAAACATTGTTTTAGAACAGCTACACTGTAGCGCAATAAAGCATAATAGAACGAAAAGAACAATGGCTGAAGAGCTCATCAAAAATAGCTAAATCTGCCTTTGCATTTCTTACAGTCATACCAGTCAAATGGATTGAAAATTAGAATAACAGACGTGATCATTAAAAAAACAACCTATCCGCAAGAAAAACTTTGTAATTGATCTTTTTAGAACGTTTTTCACAAAAAACGCTTCAGTGCGGTTTTACATTCTATAATCGCGCGCACTCTTGAATGAAATTAGTTTTTATGTTCTACAGGGGCAGAATCATTCAATTTGAGAAAAAGCCGTCTGAAACAGATTTGCGAATGCGGTTTGGGAGAAAATGAAATATGATAAATAAATATGTGACGGTGAAAGTTTCGACTTTCACGTTGATGCTTTGTTTATCCTTATCAACTTCGTCAAGTGCCTATGCAGAGGATATTGTTTACAATGGTACTTGGGAAGATGCTGCCACTAAACTTCATCTCGATCCTAATGGAGCTAATAAATCTATTTATCCTACAGCTTCGTCATCGCATAACACTATTACCGTATCAAATGATAATAATTTATCGTTTGATGAAACTGATGAAACTCACTATGTTTCGCCTTATAACGTTATAGGTGGCTTAAATAGTCGTGGCGAAGCCAGCTATAATAAAGTTATTTTGAATGGCGCTAAAATTCAAAACCATGTTTACGGTGGGCGTATAGAAGGCGATATAGGAAATACCAATAATAATTATGTCTATGTAAAGGACACTACCTTATCAGGTAATTTTTACGGCGGCTTAGCCGAGTACGGAACCGCAAATGGCAATCGTATTGTTATAGAGTCCGGTAAGTTTTTTTCGACGACAAGAATTTATGGCGGTTTTTCCTCGGGATCGGGTGATACCAATAACAACAACGTTATCATCCATAGTGCAGATATTGGAAATAGTATGATTTATGGGGGACTTGCTACAGCGGATGGCAATGCGTGGGGAAACCATGTTAATATAGCAAGTAAAGGGTCTATAAAAACTAAAGTAGGCCTAGTTATTGGTGGGTACCTGTACCAATCGGGCGGTTCTTCGGAAACAGCAACATCAGCCAAGGGCAATAGTGTTACCATTGAAGAAAACACCGAAGTTACCGGTGAGGTATACGGTGGTCAAATTGAGTACGGCGTTGGCACTGCTGGTGGCACAAATGAAGATGATGGTAATAGGGTCACTATCACGGGCGCAACGGTCGGCGGCAGCATTTATGGCGGTATGGCCAACGGTGCGGTGTTGAATAATGTAGTGACAATAACACAAAGCACTGTCAAAAATAGCATTTTTGGCGGATCAAGCAAATCCGATGGAGACGCATCTTTTAACAAAGTTTTTTTGACGGGTGGCAGTACTGTTGATGTTTTTGCGGGGTTTTCAACACTTGGCGAGGCGTCAAACAACAGTGCGGTTATTACCGATGCGACGGTTAATGGTGTAATATATGGCGGAATGGCGTCAACCAATGCAATCAATAACACCGTCGCGTTGAAGGGTGGTATTGCCGAAAAAAGCGTAACAGGCGGGTTTTCTTCACTTGGTGATGCAACAGAAAACAAGGTAACAGTATCGGCCAAAAGTAGTGCACAAAACGTCATAGGCGGTCAAAGCCAAAATGGTGGGGCGATAGCAAATAGTGTTGCTATCGAGGATGCGACAATTACCGGAGATGTTTTCGGTGGCATATCTTCTGGTAGTTCGGCAACGAAAAACATTGTGACGTTGATGGGAGAAAGCGTCAAAATTTCCGGTTCGGTGTATGGCGGCTATGACGCGGCTGCTTCATCGAATGATGTTTTTACCGGCAATACGCTAAACCTGAATGAATTTCGCGGAAGCATGGCAGGCATCTATAATTTTGAAAAATACAATTGGGTTTTGCCGAAAGATGTTGTGAACAATAATACACTTATCCATATTACAGGTACAAATCCTGTTGATCTGGCAAAAACCAGCCATACAGTTTCATTGCTAAATGATGGTAACCGGTTGCATGTTAACGACAAAATAACATTGATCGACAAGTCCAAAAACGGGCCCGATGTTCCCAGCTTGGAAGTTCACCAAGGCAACTTCATTATTTATGACATGAAATTGCAACAGGAAAATGATGGCTATGTTCTGACGGCTGTCAATATGACAGATATGACAGATACGGGCAGTAATGGCGGAGACAATCCCGGTAATGAACTGGCTGGACGGATCAATCCGCGCTCCAAAGCTTTTTCCGAAGGTCGTGTGGCTTCCCTCGGTTTTTTGAACCAGGCTGCAGACCTCATTGCCAATTCGGGCATACGCTCGGCAAAAGCTGCGGTTCTTGAAGGTGCTGACAAAGCTTGGAATATGAATTTGATGCCATTTTTGGTTATTGACGGCAGTTCCAACCGTTACAAGACGGGGAGCCATGCCGATGTAGACGGCTTTAATATGGCTGTTGGTCTGGCTAGCGGGTTTGAAATTGCCAATAAACACGCTGTGACACTTGGGGCATTTTTTGAGTATGGCCGTGGGACTTACGACACCTATAACAGTTTTGCAACCTATGCCCCTGTTAATGGTGATGGCGATACCCATTATACAGGCGGCGGTATTTTGGGACGAATTGATTTTGCCGGTACCGGCCTTGGTCTGGTTGACAAGCTCGAAGCCGGACAGGCAGATGGCCTTTATGCCGAAGCGTCATTCCGGGCTGGCCATATAGATACCGATTTTGATACCAATGATATTTTGGGAATTACCGGTGGCAGCAGCAAATATGATAGCGGTGCCGACTACTATGGTCTGCATGGCGGTGTCGGTTATGTCATGAATTTTGACGAACGCAATTCGGTTGATGTTTATGCCCGTTATCTATGGACCAAGGTTGACAGCGAAACCGTTAACATTGGTGTCGACAAGCTTAGGTTCGACGACGCTGACAGTTCGCGCATTCGCATTGGCGCACGTTACACGATGGCTTATAACCAGCAGTTCAAACCTTTTGTTGGTGCCGCCTACGATCATGAATTTGATGGTAAAATTGGCGCATATGCTTATCAATTAAAACTGGATAAACCTTCACTTGAGGGAGACACCGGCATATTCGAGGCAGGTGTTTCGATGACCCCGATAAGCACTATAAAAGCGCTAAGTGTTGACATTAGCGGGCAGGGTTATATCGGCAAACGCCAAGGCGGCGGCGGTGGCCTCAAGATTAAATACCAGTTCTGATCATGAGCAGGCCGATATAGCTTTTACATTTGCCATTGCCTTGTTCAAAAGGCGGCAACTCTCGGTTTTGATATGTGGATTTGTCTCATGTTGTGGAATCTATTGCCGATCAAAGCGGCTTTTCACGGTTCGGCACTGTTTTTGTCAGATTGCACATTCCGACAAGTTTTAAAACGATCTACTTTGTCGGCCGGTCGTAATAGAAGCCGATATCGGCCGGCCTTTATAAAAGTGATGAGATAGCCTAAGCAGAAAAATAATAAATGGGTCTTGCTTAATTTAGTGACAAAATTCGTCCTAAGGCTATGACCAGATATTAAGAATAAGTTTTGTATCCGTAGTCACATTTAAGAGCAGAGAATTCGCGATTTTGTCCGCTGTTTTGCGGTCGATTTAACAGCCCTACAAACAGCAGAGTTGACAGGGCTTAATCGTAACCGTCGACCGTTTTCATCATAGTCTGCATCAAAGAATATATGCTGCCAGTGAAGCTGAGCGACCAATGTTCGGGGTTGTCGAAATTGATGAAAGTCTGTTCGGACCAGGCCGTGTAAAAGGTAAACGTAATCGCGGTGCTTATGGTAAGATAACTGTTTTTGGCTTTTTGAACGCGATGGACAGTTTTATACAGAAGTTGTTCCTGATTGCCCGAAAGCCAGGTTACAGGGCATTATAGGCGGAAGAGTAGATATAGCATCCGTCATAAACTCGATGGATGAAGCGGATATAACGGGCTTGTCGATCTCGGATATATTCATTTCTTTTCACACCTGTTTTCCTTGGCTCTGTCGTTCTTGTTGCTATCGCATTCGTTGTGAACAACATTGGGGCGGTCAAAGACTGGCCAAAATATTGGTGGTAGTTGCGCCTTATATCTCGTTGCAAACTTCAAATAAATTAAGTTCGCAGCGCAAGAACCTGATTGCAGAAAAGATTGAAGATATAACGCACTTCCTATTGCGAAAAAACATCAAACTTATTGTAGTCAATATTCGGAAGAGTTGTGGTTATTGAACAAGTGCCAAATACCGCAGCTTTCAGATCAGACATTTGATAACTGAAGGTCAAAATACGTTGGCATCAGACCGGCGTATTTTTTTATTCAAAGAGTGCGGGCAAGACATCGTCCGCAAAATTTTGATAGCAGACGGGGCGTAAGAAGCGATAAATCGCAGCCGTACCAACCGAGGTCAAGCGGCCATTCGGTATAGATGGAAAAGTCCCTCCATACACCATGGCCGGAGACACCTCGACACCTGTGGCAAAACCGTTGACCAACAGGCATCCGGCAGTGACTTCCAATAAGGGAAGAAGCTCTTTTGCTAAGGCATTGTTGTTTTTATGCGATACGCTAATTATCGATTTCACTCGTCATTATCAACTTTGTAAAGATAATCGTACATATCTACTTTAGTGATTTGATCCAGTTTCAAGAGCGGCTGCTTATTCAGGCGTTTCCAAACCGATTTTTTGTCGTTTCATCCCGTTTCTCACCATCCACGGGTGTTTCCCTGACGAAATTTTCGCACCAGATCAAAAAATTATAGCTAAAAGTGCTTTCTTCCCCCGTCATTCTGTGCCTTTCATAAGCATCAAAACCAATCAGATAAAAATCACCATCCTGTCAACGAAATTTAAAGTCATCATAACCAATGAGTTACTGAACCAGTATATCCTAATAGCAAAGGTGCCATTACCCGCATTTATGTCAGAACGAGTCTTGAAATCCAAGATAACTCGTAATGAAAGTGGTGTTCTGCGTGACAAGTCGCCAATTCTTCCCGTCAGCAAATAAAACAATCCACATTGCTGGATTGTTTTCAACCGGCCTGCAAATTTCACAATCCTCAGGCCGAATAAAATTTGAATCGTTCCGATCTTTCACAACCATGAGCGTATCCAATTGACCATCTTTATTGAGATCGTCTTGCCGGATAAATTCTGTGTTCCAAAAGTCAGGAACAAAGTCTTCAAGCTTTTCGCTGCGTTGAGGCAATTTTGGTAAATCAGGTGTGTTTGAATCTTCTGCACAGCCGACAGATAACGAAAACATCATAAAGAACAAAAATGCTATAGCTTTATAAAAATTGATTCGCCGCATCCTTTGTCTGCTTTTTTCGCGAAATACGCTAATAAAAAACTCAAATGGCAGGCATGAGGATAAAAGTATTTAATCACCATTGAAAAGTAATTCTCATATTATAACACGATAGATAAACAACACAAAAGCGGATATATCGAGGCCAAGTGTTATGCGCATTGTTACTTGTGCATCGATAAGAATACTAACGGATGGTGTTCATGCGTTAATAGTGTTGCAATCGACGCTATTAATCATGCCAAACAAGAGGCACTAGACATGGCATATTCTATTAAACACTTTAATTTGCACGGAACCGCTGTTAGTATTATTTCCGTGGATGGTGTTGTTTTAAGTGTTTCTAACTTAGACTCAATTGAGCGTTCATCAATTGTGATAAATGACATAGAATTTTATATTTTTCAAACAACGGTTATTAACTATGCGACCGACTAGATGGTTTGCGCTTATTAACGGTAATTTTTATATGGTAGATTATTTAAATAATCGAGTATTAGAAATATATACTTTATTAATTTATAATACTTATTTGTTACCTTATGCATTTCACAATATAGATTTTAACAAAATTATAATAAAATTGATTAATAATATCAATTATCTTTATTGTCGTGATTTTGATATTGTAGTTCAATATGATTACCAAAAAATTTGGCAAAAACATTTAAATAAAAAACAATCACGATTATCAGGTTTTAAGGAACATAAATCGGCTACTTAACCGAACTCTATTACTGTTCCTTACTCTTTTCAAAATGATAATTTTTCGTTTTGTCAAGTGTTATTTTTTCTTGCTTCACGATTACTAATATTAGAAACTTTCATGCTGATAACGTTGCTGTTAAGCAATGTTCCATTTGTTGGATCAAAGCACGATATAGATTTACATTTATAATTTAATAGAATTTTATATTATTACGACCTTGTTGATAATTTACTTTATAATGTTCAGACATTAGGGTTCTCTAATGGAATTAAATTTTATTTGAGCTTTAGACCTGATGTTTATATGTGGCGTTACGACAGTCAATGTTTGATAGATATATACTTTGATCTCGGTCATATTTTTGGTAATATTAATATGATTTTTAATTTATACAACAGATATGCAATATTCAATCCCGATGGTTTTTTTCCTTTAAACGAAGCTAAAACAAAATTCTCACCTTTAGGTGTGATCATTTGTGAAAATTTAGATTTACCAGATACGGAGAATTTTTAATGATAATACGTTTAGCTAAAATCGAAGATGCAAATCAAGGGATACTCGTTTTAAGGTCGTCAATTATTAAATTATGTGATAAAGATCATCATTCAAATATGGACCAAAATAAAGATTGGTTAACAAACAAAACTACAGATATTTGGTGTAACTGGGTTACCTCTGCTAAATTTTCTCTTTTCATTGCTGAACTTTATGAAGTGATAGCTGGAGTCTCTATGATTAGTCCTAGTGGTGTGATTTTATTAAATTATGTTTCACCAGATTACCGTTTTAAAGGTGTTAGCAAAGCTATGTTAAATCACATGGAAAAATATGCTAAAAATATTGGTATTTTAATGTTTACTTTGCAAAACACTTATACTGCTAAAGATTTTTATATTTTTGCTGGCTACCAATTTAAAAATAAGAACGAAAAAGAATTGGAAATGTATAAGTTTTTATAAAAAATACATTTATATTATCACTAAATAAACTTTTTTCATGAATTCAATCTTAATTTAATATGCAGTTTTTTTAAGAGCCTGACCGAAAATTAGTGTGTGTATTATCAATTGGACAGGGACTGTTTTGAATTTTGTGCGCGAGGCATTTTTTCTAATCCCGCCATCTATCGTTGAAGATGATGTCAGACAGAAACCGGTGAACTATACAATCATTGTGCCCGAACAAGGCTCTATACTGAGGACTATTCTAATCCAGAATGAAATTAACCGAGATATTACTATTCTTATTCGCCCGAAATGAGCCTCTCTCTTTGGTAATCGAACATTCGATCGAAACGTTATAGAAGAAAATTATATCGAAGAAATTTTCGCCGGTTTTATAGAATATAATTTAGAAAATTCCGTCGTGATTCCGCCCCCCACCGTAAAAGTTCTCTGCTGCCGGTTGGAATGAAGATTGTCAGTTTACGATAGTTTTGCGGTTAGCAGTAACGTTATGATTGTCAAACCTTCCTCTCAGTGCAAATGAGTGAGATTTGGAAGCGGCTTTAAACCACCATGCAAAATCGAACATCTGTTTTGCAAAACTCGAAGACCGGCGGCTTTTTGCGAAACGCTACGACAGATGTACACGCGCTTTTTCTCGACCATATACATCGCCGCTTGAAGTCATCTTCTATCTTAATTGATGTGGCTTGCCCCTAAAATTCAATGCTCTTTACACATGGGAAAAAGTGACCGGAAAAATATTCATATAATATGAAAAAGAAATACGTTTCTACATGTTTAAGTATATAATTTTAAAAATTATTATCTTAAAATTTTAAAACAATAATTTACTTTGAAACAAACT
>CAMLLT010000021.1 GCA_946480935.1 uncultured Bartonella sp.
GTCTTCAAAATGTCGTTTTCCAACGTTTCATTCGTCGGCGTTCCATATTCCAGCACACCCTTTAACCCTAATAGACCGTCTATCGTCGGCTTCTCGACAGCATGAATTTTTTCAAGCTCGGCAGACAATTTCAGTACCCAATCAAGATAATCCTGATTGATAACCGGATGGTTATCGCCCGTTTCAAATGTCACATTCAAAGAACAGGTTATATTTCCACGCGAAAAGACTTCACCAGCTTTTTTCCTCAACTCGTATTCCACAGTATCGATCGCAATGGTCGAGCGAAACCTCAAGTCGAGATTCCTTCCATTAACCGAGCGCGTTTCCCAAACAATGTTGGCATTTCCGGCCGATTTAGTTGTTCTGGCAAATCCCGTCATACTCTGCAATGTTAAAAAACTCCTCAAATATTTAAAGTCGTCAGCCTGGTATTTGAAATCATTCTCATCAAAAATGATTTATGTCCGGAACTGCCTGATAGAAAGAAAAACGCCTGTTTTCAAGCTTTTGTCTATAGACCAACAGCTCGTATCGTCAAAGAGCCAAGTTCGAAAACCGGCTTTCAAACTTGTTACTCTCCAACTTTTTTGGCAAATCCGGCATAAATTTACTTTTGATGGAAAACAGCGATGAATAATTTTTTGTCTTTCAGTTGCCATATTGGCCATCATTTTTCGGACCAGACGTGTCGTCTTATTCCGCTTTTATATCATCGTAAAAAAACAGGCAATCCGCAGAACGACCAGTAAGCCCGCGTTTCACTTTCGCGATTTTTTTTAATTGATGAAAATAATAATTTTCCACTGCCCAATAGACATTCAATGCCGTTTTGCTTCTAAAAGATGACAATGCAAAGGAAAAGAGAAGTTCAAACAAAAATGAACAGTTGTTCTTTTAACAATTTGGATTGAATCGAAAAGCATATCGGACGTCACCTTGCTAAACGGTTATGACCGATTTTCACCGCAAAGGTTAATTATTATTTTGCAATGCACGCCATTTGCGTACATTTGCATTGTGTTCCTCCAGCGTTTTAGAAAACACATGCCCGCCCGTACCGTCTGCGACAAAATAAAGTGCGTCGGTTTTTGGTGGATTGGCCACCGCTTCCAGAGCATCACGCCCCGGATTGGCAATCGGCGTGGGGGGAAGACCGTTAATCTTGTACGTATTATATGGCGTTTCTTTATCAAGATCGGACTGGTAAATCGGTCGATCGGATGGTTTTCCTTTTCCGCCAAACAGACCATAAATAACTGTCGGATCGGATTGTAAGCGCATATTTTTTGCAAGTCTGTTAAAAAACACCGCAGCGACTTGCGGCCGTTCAGATGCAATGCCGGTTTCCTTCTCGACAATCGAGGCAAGTGTCACAAATTCATTGATGTTCTTGAGTGGTAAATCGGGTGCGCGTTTCGCCCATATATCGGCAATAAGCTTTTGTTGGCCGTCGCGTAGCCGCTTTATTATTTGTTCACGAGTGGTACCACGTGTAAAATTGATGGTATCAGCCATTAGACTACCCTCGGGAGGGAAATTTTTCGGCAACTCGCCTACCAGAATATCATTGGCTGCGAGACGGTCAAAAACCTGTGCAACAGTTAATCCTTCAGGAACGGTGAATGAATGCTCGATCGATTTTCCGTTAACCAATATATCCATGATAGTCTTCATCGAAGCATGTGCAGGAATGGCATATTCACCCGCTTTCAAGAACCGCGCTTTACCTTGATAATTTACTCCGTAAACAAAAATGTCGGCTGACCTTATCAGCCCCTGTTTTTCAAGTATCGAAGCAATTTCCCTGATTCCCGCGCCTTGATTAATAAGAACAACATGGTCTTCGGCTAGCGGACCAGCCGCGATAAACATATTTTTCCCGACATAAACCGGTATTGTGACCGCCAGAATAATGACGATAACCAGCATCAGAAAGAAGTTACCAAGTATAATGAGCGGATTCCGCGCGACTTTGGAACGGCTTGGTTTGCCCTTTACTTTTTTCTCATCATTTTGCCGAGAACCATTGTCACCGCTACTTATTCCCTCTCCATTGTTTTGAATTGGTGAAGATAAAGCTGACCCGTTATTTTTTTCACGGGCAGCGTCAATCGGGGAAGATCGGTGTCCCTCAGGAAGAGATGATTGGTTCTCGGATGTTTGCTCAGATGTTTGCGAGCCGGCTGACGCTTCTGTTTCCGATTGCTTGGGGAAGGTTTCCTGTTTCAAATAATAGAGCGGCGATTGGGCCGAATTGGTCCTAGTTTGTGGCGAATTTTCGACGATCAAGGACTGATCTTTCGCCAATGATGTTTTTGCCTCTTCAGATTGCGATGGTTGTTGTGCTGACCCGGATGACGAATTTTTCCTAGAATCGGATGTCATCTTATTTTCTTCGTCAGACATAAACGCACATCCTGTTTGCTATAAAAGGCTTGTCATTTCCACTTATCTCAAGATTGCGGCGAAATTTCAAGGCGTGCCAAATCGTATAGATTTACATCAACATTTATTATTTTGAAAATCGACGCATGATCAATGACGCATTGGTTCCCCCGAAACCGAACGAATTCGATAGAATAGTATCTATCTTGCGTTCCCGTGGTTTGTGAGGCACGAGGTCAATCTTGGTCTCGACAGATGGATGATCGAGATTGATCGTAGCAGGTGCTACGTTATCGCGAATGGCTAGAACACTGAAAATAGCTTCCGCAGCACCGGCTGCACCCAAAAGATGACCTATTGACGATTTCGTCGAGGACATCGAAACCTCGGATGCATGTGTTCCCATGACACGTTCAACGGCAGCGAGTTCGATTGTGTCGGCCATTGTAGACGTACCATGCGCATTGATGTAGTCAATTTCGGAAGGGTCAATGCCGGCACGTTTTATAGCTGCCCGCATACAACGTTCAGCGCCTTCACCGCTTTCGGAAGGCGCCGTAATATGATGGGCATCGCCGGACAAACCATAGCCGATGACTTCAGCGTAGATTTTTGCCCCACGTTTTTTCGCGTGTTCGAGTTCTTCCAAAACGACGATAGCGGAGCCTTCACCCATTACAAATCCGTCACGATCAATATCATAAGGGCGTGACGCATGTTCGGGATCGTTATTGCGGCCTGTCGAAAGCGCCTTACAAGCTGCAAAACCGGCTAGCGAAATACGATTGACAGGCGATTCTGTTCCACCGGCGAGCATAACATCGGCATCATCAAGAGCGATCAGCCGGGATGCGTCACCTATGGCATGAGAACCGGTAGAACAGGCAGTTACCACAGCGTGGTTGGGACCACGCAACTGATGCTTTATCGAAACATAACCGGATGCCAGATTGATCAATCGACCGGGAATAAAAAATGGCGAGATGCGCCTCGGCCCTTTATCACGCAGCGTATATCCGGCCTCGACAATGCCTTCGACACCGCCAATACCGGAACCGATCATAACGCCGGTACGAATCTGGTCTTCATCACTTGTTGGATGCCAACCCGCATCATCAAGCGCCTCGTCTGCTGCACCCATTGCATAAAGGATAAACGGATCAACCTTACGTTGTTCCTTGGGTTCCATGTGAAGATCGGCATTGAACGTGCCATTCGAGCCGTCACCTAGCGGGATACGGCCGGCAATTTGGCACGGAAGATCATCGACATCAAATTCGGTAACACGGCGAACGCCGCTCTTACCTTCCAGAAGCCGCTTCCAGCTATGCTCGACGTCGCCGGCCAGTGGAGAAACCAATCCCATACCGGTAATGACGACACGTCTCATACTTCCAATTCCCAATCTTCTACAAACAAACCGGATTACCCGTTACCTACGAGTAAAAAAGCGATGGAGACAAAAACCTTATATCGTTTCTGTCTCCCCAAAAAAATCAGGCCGAAGCCTTGTCAATAAACTTGACTGCATCGCCAACGGTCAAAATTGTTTCGGCAGCGTCGTCCGGAATTTCTACACCGAATTCTTCTTCAAAAGCCATGACCAATTCTACGGTGTCAAGACTATCGGCACCAAGATCGTCAATGAAACTTGCGTTTTCGGTTACTTTATTTGCATCAACACCAAGATGTTCGATGACGATTTTCTTGACGCGTTCTGCTGTATCACTCATGTCGGATCCTCGACTTTTGTTGTTTCCCTGCCTTGGTTAGCGGCACGGGCTCATCTAATCAAGCAATAGATGCATTTACACCTATGATTTTTAGGTTTTCAAATGCATCCTGTGGATATCCCTCTCAAGGGATTAACCGGTTTTACGAACCGGCCTTAAAGGCGCCAATTACCATGCTCGGCGCCAAGACGCAAAGATATTTTAACGAATTTCGCGTCTTTATTGTAATTTTATGCCAAAATCCTGTGTTTTCTCCTCAAGCAAAATTAAAAAAATCACAGACTTGGCATAAAATAAAGCGTTTCCGCTTTGACAATGTTCGCCCGCTTTCTTCAAATCTGCACGCGAGTCTCATTGCAAAGCTTTGTTAAATCATAGCCATACCACCGTTTACGTGTAATGTCTGGCCGGTAACAAATGCAGCTTCATCACTTGCAAGATAAATTGCCGCTGCCGCTACATCTTTACTTGTCCCCATTCTCCTCATCGGAATAGCAGACATAATTGTCTCTTTCTGTTTATCATTGAGCTTATCGGTCATAGCCGACTCAATAAAGCCTGGAGCAATACAGTTGACAGTTACATTACGACTTGCAATTTCCTGAGCCAAGGATTTCGAGAATCCGATGACACCGGCTTTTGTCGCGCAATAATTTGTCTGCCCCGGATTGCCGATAACGCCGACAATAGAAGAAATATTAATAATACGACCATAGCGCCGGCGCATCATCGGATGCGTTAATGCACGTGTGAGAAGAAATACGGCGGTCAGATTAACTGCCAGTACATCATCCCAATCCTTGTCACTCATTCTCACAAAAAGCCCGTCACGGGTAATCCCGGCATTATTGACCAGAATATCGATCCCTTCCATTTCGCTTTCGGCTTTTTCAGCCAATTTGGCGATCTCTTCACGTTCCGACAGATTGGCCGGAAAAACAAAACAATTGTCACCCAGATCTTCAGCAAGACTTTTAAGCTTTTCTTCACGCGTACCATGAAGTCCGACAATAGCGCCTCGTTCATGGAGTTGACGTGCGATTGCTTCGCCAATGCCGCCGGTTGCTCCGGTGACAAGTGCTTTGCGCCCTTTAAAATCAAACATTGTCAAATTCCCTGATTATACCCCTAGCGCTTTTAGCGCATTTTCTATTTCTTCCGCAGTGCCGACCGTCATGCCATTCAGATTACGGTCAATTCTTCTTGCAAGGCCGGTAAGCACTTTACCGGAACCAATTTCAAAAAGCGTATCGACATGATGTGCAGCAAACCATTCGACGGTTTCACGCCACCTGACACGACCTGTTACCTGATGAACCAACAACTGGATTATTTTTTCAGGATCTGTTTCCGGTTCTACTGAAACATTGGGAATAACAGGAACCACAGGCGCCAATTTATTGACGTCAAGAAGTGCATCATGCATCGCATCTGCAGCCGGTTGCATCAAGCTTGAATGGAACGGAGCAGAAACCGAAAGAAGAATTGCTCTTTTTGCTCCTTTTTCAGTTGCAAGCCTTACCGCTTCATGAACAGCTTTTGTTTCTCCTGAAATAACCAGCTGACCGCCACCATTGTCATTGGCAATTTCGCAAATCCCCTCGCCTAGAACCGAACTACAAATTTCCGAAACGACTTCTTCTTCAAGGCCGATGATTGCTGCCATTGCGCCCTCGCCCACGGCGACAGCTGCCTGCATAGCATTACCGCGAATTCTCAAAAGGCGAGCAGTATCGGCAAGGCTGAATGTTCCGGCAGCGCAAAGCGCCGAATATTCTCCTAAAGAATGACCAGCCACAAATGATACTTTGGATTTCAAATCGAGGCCGTTTTTTTCCAACACTCTGATCACTGCCATTGAAACAGCCATCAGTGCCGGTTGTGCATTGGCTGTCAAAGTCAGCACATCTTCCGGTCCTTCGAACATGACAGACGAAAGCTTTTCGCCCAATGCATCGTCTACCTCTTCAAATACAGCCCGTGCTTCGGAAAACTGTTCCGCTAAAGCTTTCCCCATACCAACAGACTGACTCCCCTGACCGGGGAAAGTAAATGCATAAACCATTAGAGTGCACTCCTTGGTTCAAAAAACAAACATTATCCGGTCTTGGCCTATAAAAGCAACAAAAGTCAAGCCAGACATAGTCCACTATAGATCCAAATCCGTTCCTCTTCCTTTCGGTGAATAAGGTAACTGATAAACAATTTTGGGAACAAATGGCATAACAATACGAATGACAAACATTGCGATAACAAGTCCCAGAACCACCCCACCCAGAATATCCGACGGATAATGCACACCTGTAAAAATGCGTGCCCAACACGTCAATAATCCCAATGCAAGTCCAAATCGCGCCACGTGCTTATAGCGATAGAAATAAAGAGAGAATACGTAAATTGTAAAAATTAATGCGTGATTACTCGGAAACGAGGCATTTTCTTTATGTTCTATCAGAGCTTTCACAATTCCGGCCACAAATGGGCGTGGTCGATAGCACAAATGTCCTATAACGAAACTACACAGTAAACCGATCACGACAGCGAATAAAATTGCAAGCGCGGTCTGGCGTTCTCCGCGCCCTCCCAGAAGCCACAATATTATCAGATGAAAGGGGATGAAATAAATCAGGAATTTCGCGCAGATTATCCCGAAATATGCCATAATTGTCGGGGTTTGAGGCGTTGCAGCGAGAAAGTTGAAAATGAGTATATCGATATTTTCCAGAAATGCCATTTTGGCCTAACTCCGAATTTTGGCAGTTTGCAATTCTGCCACTCATATATCGACATCATCGTTCTTCCAAATAAAAAACAGTTTTCAACCGCTTCCTTCTTGCTATTTTTATAAAATGACTGTAGAAACCGCCCGTTCATTGTCGGCATTTGGCCGGGGGTTGAACGGAGGGTCGCTTGAAAATGCGACAGGAAACATTAATGTTTCGAGCCTCCCGTGTCTCCGCTCTCGAATGTCTCGAAACACGCGTCCTTTCTTCTTCGGGTTTTCCGAAAAGGCAAGTCGCAGAGGCTCTGCGCCGGAAGTCGACAAAGATTAACCGAAGAAAGGCAAAACAATGGCTCTTTATGAACATGTGTTCCTTGCCCGACAGGATATCGCACCGCAACAGGTTGACCAGCTTGTAGAACTCTACAAGGGCGTTATCGAAGCCAATGGCGGTAAAGTCGGGCGTATTGAAAATTGGGGTTTGCGCACACTCACCTATCGTATTCGCAAGAATCGCAAAGCCTATTACACTTTGATGAATATTGACGCTCCCGCTGCAGCTATTGCAGAAGTTGAACGTCAGATGCGCATCAATGAAGATATTCTCCGTTATATGACCATACGCGTTAACGAGCTTGAGGAAGGCCAATCAGCTATGCTTTCCCGCCGTGACCGTGACGATCGTTATGGTAAAGATGACGAGCGCCCCCGTCGTTCGCGTCGCTCACGCGATGATGACAATAATGAAGGAGATGAATAATGGTTGATATTAGTCAGATTCCAACCCGTCGTCCTTTCCATCGCCGTCGTAAGACCTGCCCGTTTTCAGGTCCGAACGCACCAAAAATCGACTATAAGGATGTGAAACTTCTTCAGCGCTATATTTCCGAGCGCGGCAAGATCGTTCCTTCACGCATTACTGCAGTCAGCCAGAAGAAGCAGCGCGAATTGGCTAAAGCTATCAAGCGCGCCCGTTTCCTTGGCCTTCTGCCTTATGTCGTCAAATAAGCAATTCTCGCAGCCGGCTTGACCGGCTGCTTCCCCTGCTTTCGGTGCAGGTTCAAATAAAACCGGAGTTGGAGCAATCATCTTGGCCCCTAACTGCAAAGGCAGGACAGCGAATCAATGTTACAAAAAAAATCCTATACATTTCCGACGGGTATTTTAGGTGGGCTGTTCGCTGCTGTCCTTGCAACGGCTGTTATAAGTTTTTTTCCGGTTTTTCCGCGACTTACATTGTTACTCGGTTTCTTTGTGTCGCTACCGATTTTCATCGTGGCCTTTGGTTGGGGCACGGCTGCCAGCATCATTTCCCTTGTTACAGCAGCAATCGTTCTGATATTCGCGCAAAATTTCTATATCGGGCTCGGCTTTACATTGCTGTTTTTTCTTCCCGCCGTCTATGCATCCTGGTTATTAGGACTTGCTGAAATGGACAAGGATGGCCATGCCATCAATTGGTATCCGCTTTCTTCTGTCATTTTTTTGTTGACGGGCTTTATCTCTATAATTTGTGTTTTTATCGGCGCAATATTATATAGGGACCCGACCACGTCGATTATTGCGGGCGAAGTTGGCGATTTTTTTGCAAATTCGTTACACGAAAGCAATTCCGCAAGCGAAGCCGACATAGCTATCTTCCGCGACTTTCTGGTAACCAATTTCGTTCCGTTATTATCAAATTGTCTGGCCACTTACGGGGTCCTTTTTCTAACCGGAAATTTGTATTTTGCGCTTGTCGGTGCGCAACGCATGAATCGACTCGCCCGCCCGCGCGATGACTGGCCGAAAAAATTTCGTCTGCCATTGCCTGCACTGATCATTTTTATTGTCGCCTTTGGTGCCAATTTTTTCCAATTGGGGGCATTTCTGAATCTATGTGCATCGGTCTTCAACACCACTTTTACATTGGCAATTTCGTTGACCGGACTTGCCTATTTACACAATCTGACACGCGGCATTAATGGACGCATTTTTATATTGGGATTCGTCTATATTGCCCTTTTCACTTTCGTACTCACTATTCCGGTATCGCTCATTCTTCTTATGATGGGAATCTGGACAATCATTCAAGACAGCCGTCAACACGGCAAAATCAAACAATAAATGTAGCTGAAAGGAATTTAAAATGGATGTTATACTTCTCGAACGCATTGCGCGCCTCGGCCAAATGGGTGATACCGTCTCTGTGAAAGACGGCTTTGCCCGCAATTTTCTTTTTCCGCAGGGAAAAGCTTTGCGCGCCAATGAAGCCAACAAAAAGAAATTCGAAAACGAGAGAGCACAGCTCGAAGCCCGTAATCTCGAACGCAAAAGCGAAGCACAGCAGGTTGCCGACAAGCTTGACGGCAAGACATTCGTTGTTATCCGCTCTGCCGGTGAAACCGGTCAGCTTTATGGTTCTGTTTCGACTCGTGACATTGCCGATATTATCACTTCGGAAGGCTTCACAATTATTCGCACGCAGGTAGAACTTAATCACCCGATCAAAACAATCGGTCTTCATAATGTCGCGGTTAATCTTCACCCTGAAGTACAGGTTAATGTGACTATCAATATTGCCCGTTCTGCCGAAGAAGCAGAGCGTCAAGCTGCAGGTGAAGATTTGACTTCAATCGAAGCAATCTATGGCATTGAGGAACAACCGCTCTCGGAAGAAATTTTCGATGAGGAAGGTGCCGAACACGAAGCCGAGAAAAAGGCAGAGGAAAAGGCCGAGGAAAAAGAAGCTGAATAAGCATTTATTCAGCTCAACGGGGCACAATTGTTATAAGTGCGACGCACTGCCCCAGTAATTTGGAACAGTTGTTTCTTGACAGGTCAAAAAAAAATGAACACACCCGATCTTCTGGTCGGGTGTTTTTTTTACAAATAGGCACTATAAACGCGACGTCGGACGGAATAGATTTTCGTGAACTTTGTTAGACGCTTATTTGTCCATAAAATGCGGCCAAATTATTAATTGGAAGATGGGACTCGATAGATGTTTGCTTTATTGAAGACGGCTGCAAGCCACATTATTACTAAAGGTAATTTGACAATTACCGATTCACGTGGGGTCACATACCAGTTTGGAGACCAGACCGGCAAGCCAATTCAAATACGCTTTACATCTGCCAAGTGGGAACGCGAAGTTGCTCTCGACCCTGCTTTGAAACTCGGCGAAGCCTATATGAATGGCGGGTTCGAGTTTATCAAAGGCGATATTTATTCGTTGCTGGAGACAATCTTCGAAAGCACCGGTCCGATTGCAGAAAACCAATTGTGGATGAAAGCATTTTCTTTCATTCGCACGGCGACAAAACGATTCGTACAGATGAATACCTTACGTCGTTCGGCAAAAAACGTCGAACACCATTATGATCTGTCCGGCAAACTTTACGAGATGTTTCTTGATCCTGATCGTCAGTATTCCTGCGGTTACTTTGAAAATCCAAATGTCAGTCTTGCCGAAGCACAACTTGCAAAAAAGCGCCATCTGGCGGCAAAGCTTCAGGTGAAAGAAGACGAGAAGCTTCTCGATATCGGTTGCGGCTGGGGCGGATTGGGGCTTTATTTCGCACGGGTTCTCGGTGCAAATGTTACCGGTGTCACGCTTTCTCATGAACAACATGGCATTGCCAACCAGCGCGCCAAAGATATGGGACTACAAGATAAAGCCAAATTTTTACTGCTCGACTATCGCAAGCTTGATGATGCTTTTGATAAAATCGTCTCGGTGGGTATGTTCGAACATGTCGGTATCGGGCATTACAAAGAATATTTTGACCACGTCAAAAGATTGTTGAAGCCGGATGGACGTTTTGTTCTCCACTCGATTGGCCGATCAGGTGAACCCGGTGCCACCAATCCGTGGATTGCCAAATATATTTTCCCCGGTGGCTATATTCCCTCATTGTCGGAAGTCATTCCGGTTATTGAAAAAAGCGGACTGATTATCACCGATATAGAAATATTGCGTTTGCATTATGCCGAGACATTGAAAGCTTGGCGCGAAGCATTTCTTGCGCATTGGGACGAGGCAAAAGCACTTTATGACGAACGGTTTTGCCGGATGTGGGAATTTTATCTTGCTGCTTCAGAAAGCGCTTTTCGCTGGCAAGGTATGATGGTTTTCCAAATCCAGCTAGCCCACAAGCAGGATGCGGTCCCCTTGACGCGCGATTATATTACCGAGGAGGAAGCTAAACTCAAGAAAATTGATGCGGACCCCAATCTTGAAAAATCTGAAGGCAATGTAAAACCCGCGACAAAAACTGTTGAAAAAAACATTGATGATGCCGCTCCCCAAACGTCAAAGTCGCGAAGCAAGGCAGCGACCTCTCAAAAAGAAAGGAAATAGCCTGTGCAAAGTCGGTAACCACGGTTTTGCACAATATTGAGTAATCCGATATTGGATAACCCGATCTGATCTGTCAGAAAATGCTGCATATCCGGATATATGTGGCGTTTTCGCCGTTCGAAATGCGCTTTCCGGATTACGCTACATAGGAAATCCTATCTACAGCAAAATCAAAAGCCATCTTAAAAAATTGATCCGGGCGGATAAAACAACATTTATCTGGAAAAAAAAGTGGCAGTCCCTACCCTGAATGGGTTAAAGTGGTAGGGTTTTCCAATTAAACAAAATTCAGGCGAGCAGCAATAGATTAATGTCAGAAGCAAAAGTTCTCAATATCGGGCAAACCAATGGTGACGAGGCACTCCCGTTCAGGCAGATTCCGCATAATATCGAAGCGGAACAAGCTCTTCTCGGTGCAATTCTAATCAATAATGATGCACTTGACCGGGTGTCCGATTTTTTAAAGCCTGAACATTTTTTCGAGCCATTGCATCAAACGATTTTTGCTGTTTTGAGCGAAATGATTAAAAATGGCAAGCTTGCCAATCCGGTCACGATCAAACCGTTTATTCCGGCCAATGAAAAAATCGGTGATATGACCGTTTATACCTATGTTGTTCGCATGGCGACGGAAGCTGTCACCATCATCAATGCGGAAGATTATGGCCGCGCCATATATGATCTTTATACACGGCGCTCTTTGATTGATCTGGGAAATGAGATCGTCAATACCGCATATGATGCACCGATTGATCTTACCCCTTCGAAACAAATCGAAAATGTCGAACAAAAACTGTTCACACTTGCCGAAACCGGTAAATATGGCGGTGGCTTTGAAAGTTTCGATGATGCGGTAAAAAAAGCGATTGATATGGCGGGAGCCGCAAAAAAACGCACCTCTCGGCTTTCGGGAATACCGACACAACTCAAGAAACTTGACGAGCAAATGGGCGGTTTGCAACGTTCCGACCTTATCATCCTTGCCGGTCGACCGGGCATGGGTAAAACGTCGCTTGCCACCAATATCGCTTTCAATATTGCCAATGCCTTTATCAAAGCGAAGGAAAACAACCTTCCGGCAGAAGAAAATGAAGGTGGAATTGTCGGTTTCTTCTCGCTCGAAATGTCATCGGAACAATTGGCAACACGTATTATTTCCGAGCAAGCTGAAGTATCGTCTTCAAAAATCCGTCGCGGTGATATTACCGAAGACCAGTTTGCCAAACTGCTCCATTCAATGACCAGATTACAAAAAGCACCACTCTATATCGATCAGACCGGCGGCATTTCAATTGCGCAGCTTTCAGCCCGTGCACGGCGGCTTAAACGCCAGCATGGACTCGACGTTCTGGTGATTGACTATGTTCAATTGATGACCGGTGTGTCGAAACGTGCTTCGGAAAACCGTGTGCAGGAAATTACCGAAATTACGACCGGTTTAAAGTCGCTCGCCAAAGAGCTCAATATACCGATCATTGCCTTGTCGCAGCTTTCCCGTCAGGTTGAAGCACGTGATGACAAACGCCCGCAACTTTCCGATCTTCGTGAATCCGGTTCTATCGAACAGGATGCCGATGTTGTGCTGTTTGTTTATCGCGATGAATATTATATCAAAAACAAAGAGCCGAAACTTGGCAGTGAAGAACATTTGAAATGGCAAGCCGAGATGGAAGAAGTCTTTGGCAAGGCCGAGGTGATTGTGGCGAAACAACGCCATGGTCCGACGGGAACAGTCAGATTGGCGTTTCAGGCTGAATATACACGCTTTTCCGATCTTGCCGAAAGTGACAAGTTACCGGAGCAATTCGGCTGATCTCTATGGCAAAAACACGCACCCAGTTTGTCTGTCAAAATTGCGGCACAGTCTATTCCCAATGGGCTGGAAAATGCGATGCCTGTGGCGAATGGAACACCATTGTCGAAGAAGGAACGAGTGGCGGCATTGGCGGGGGACCTGCCAAAAGCAGCCGTAAAGGGCGCGTCGTTGCCCTTACATCACTTTCGGGCGCTATTGAAGACGCACCAAGAATAAAATCGGGAATTGCCGAGCTCGATCGTGTCACAGGTGGCGGTTTTGTCAAGGGCTCGGCACTTCTTGTAGGTGGTGATCCGGGAATTGGAAAATCGACACTTTTGACGCAAGCGGCAGCAGCGCTTGCGCGTCAAGGCTGTCACGTTATCTATGTTTCCGGTGAGGAAGCGGTAGCGCAAATCCGCTTACGTGCGCAACGTTTGGGTGCGGCCAACACAACTGTAGAGCTTGCTGCCGAAACCAATGTCGAAGATATTCTCGCAACGCTCACAAATGCCAAAAAGCCGGATCTCGTCATTATCGATTCCATACAGACGCTTTGGTCCGAAGCAGTTGATTCTTCTCCGGGAACGGTGACGCAGGTGAGAATCGGTGCGCAAGCAATGATACGCTTTGCCAAAAAGACGGGGGCTGCTGTTGTGCTGGTTGGTCATGTCACAAAAGATGGACAAATTGCCGGCCCGCGGGTTGTCGAACATATGGTTGACGCGGTGCTCTATTTTGAGGGTGAAGGTGGACACCAATACAGAATTTTAAGAACCGTGAAAAACCGCTTTGGACCGACAGATGAAATCGGTGTTTTTGAAATGTCGGACCATGGCTTGCGGGAGGTCAATAATCCTTCCGAGTTATTTCTCGGCGAGCGGAACAGCAATGCGCCCGGTGCCGCTGTTTTTGCCGGCATGGAGGGAACAAGGCCAATCCTTGTTGAAATACAGGCACTCGTTGCGCCAACTTCCCTTGGCACGCCAAGACGGGCTGTTGTCGGATGGGACAGCAACCGGCTTTCCATGATTCTTGCGGTCCTTGAAGCCCATTGCGGTGTACGTTTCGGGCAACATGATGTTTATCTCAATGTTGCCGGCGGTTACCGCATTTCCGAGCCCGCAGCCGATCTTGCAGTCGCTGCTGCGCTCGTTTCTTCTCTTGCTGGAATTGTGCTGCCCCAAAATTACGTATTTTTTGGTGAAGTCAGTTTGTCGGGGGCTCTACGCGCAGTCTCGCATTCAGGTCAAAGACTGAAAGAAGCCGACAAGCTCGGTTTTAAGGGTGCAATTCAACCGTCCGGCACAACCGAAACCATCAAATCGCCGTCTTTCAGGCAAAGAAGTTTCGTTGACCTGCCCGAACTTGTTGCTGCAATTGCTTCCGGAAAAAAGCGCACCACGCCTCCAGTACAGAATTGAGTTTGTGGACAAAAGGCTGGCTTAGCACTTTTAAAATATAGGAAATATTGATATTGGTTTTCCAAACTGGCAATGAAGATGTAATTGACGCCACTTTTATTGTCTTTTGCCGATTGAAGCGAACTTAAGGACAAGCCTGATGTTCATGACAGCCCTTGATGGCCTGGTTATTGTAGTGATCCTCTTTTCCGCCTTTTTGGCCATGGTGCGTGGTTTTTCACGTGAAGTTTTATCCTTGGCATCCTGGGTCATTGCTGCTATCGCGGCTGTGCTTCTTTACAAGAACCTTCTGCCCTTTGTAGAAGCTTATCTTTCCAATAAAACCATTGCGCTCATTGCAAGTCTGGCAATTATTTTTGTTATTGTATTCATTATTGTGTCAATCATAACAATGAAAATTGCCGATGTCATTATCGATAGCCGAATCGGAGCACTGGACCGCACGGTAGGATTTATTTTCGGCGTTGTTCGTGGACTTTTCATTATGGTGATCGCCATGTTGCTCGTCAATCAGCTCATCAAGCCGGAAGATCAGGCTCCTTGGCTGAAAGATGCAAAAACCAAACCCATGCTTGATTCTATGAGCAATAAAATTTGGGATTTATTGCCGAAGGATCCTGACTGGATTTTCGACAAAGCTTCAAGTGTTCTAAAAAAAGATGAGCCGTCCAATACCGACAATAGCGTCGGCGATAATCCGGCTCAATCGGGTGACTGAATTAGAATGGGTGGCCTTAAATGCCACCCATTTTACCTATATATTCTAATATCTATTCTAACAAAGAATGTTCTTAGTTATCTTCACGGGATGGTCAAAATGGCAAAAGAGGTCTTTTGTGAACCGGATTTTTCTTTCGACGACGATAGTTTGCACGAAGAATGCGGCGTTTTCGGAATTCTGGGGCATGATGATGCAGCAACTCTAACGGCACTCGGCCTCCACGCCTTGCAGCATCGTGGACAGGAAGCAGCCGGTATTGTTTCTTATGATGGGCATGTATTCCATCAGGAAAAGCATATGGGGCTTGTTGGCGACCATTATACCAACCCGCAAACCTTGGCCAATCTTCCAGGAAACCGGGCGATCGGTCACACACGGTATTCGACCACAGGAGAGACGGCACTGCGCAATGTTCAACCGCTCTTTGCCGAACTCGAAGTGGGAGGCATTGCTATTGCCCATAATGGCAACCTTACCAACGGGCTCACAATACGCCGTCAGCTCATTGCATCGGGTGCAATTTGTCAATCAACCTCGGATTCGGAAGTTGTTCTTCATCTCATTGCCCGCTCGCGTCACGCAAAATCATCCGAACGTTTTGTCGACGCTATCCGCCAGATCGAAGGCGGTTTTGCAATGATCGCGATGACTCGTTCAAAGCTTATTGCTGCTCGTGACCCCGTCGGCATCCGGCCGCTGGTCATGGGTGAACTTGATGGCAAACCGATTTTTTGTTCCGAAACCTGTGCCCTTGACATTATCGGTGCAAAATATATCCGCGACGTTGAAAATGGTGAAGTTATCATCTGTCAATTACAGAAAGACGGAGAAGTCACAATCAAGACGATCAAGCCGAAAGATCATAAACCGGAAAAACTTTGTCTTTTTGAATATGTCTATTTTGCTCGCCCTGATTCGATTATTGGTGGACGCAGTGTCTATAATGCGCGCAAAAATATGGGAATTTATCTTGCCAAAGAAGCTCCATGTGATGGTGATGTGGTTGTCCCTGTTCCCGATGGCGGCACACCGGCTGCAATCGGTTACGCACAACAAAGCGGCATACCATTCGAACTCGGTATTATCCGTAACCATTATGTCGGACGGACATTCATAGAACCGACACAACAAATCCGTGCTTTTGGCGTCAAACTCAAACATTCGGCAAATCGCCCTGTTATTGAAGGAAAACGCGTTGTGCTGGTTGACGATTCGATTGTTCGTGGCACAACATCCATCAAAATTGTGCAAATGTTGCGTGACGCGGGAGCCAAAGAAGTCCATATACGCGTCGCAAGTCCAATGATCTTTTATCCCGACTTTTACGGCATCGATACACCTGAAGCATCGAAACTTCTTGCCAATCAATTTCCTGATTTAAAATCCATGTGTGAATTTATCGGTGCAGACTCGTTACAATTTTTGTCTCTCGACGGGCTTTATATGGCAGTTGGCGGCGAGGTCAGAAATAATGCCGATCCGCAATTTACCGACCATTACTTCACCGGAGATTATCCGACACGTCTGGTAGACGAAGAAAATGCCGACAATGTTCATAAACTTGCTGTTTTGAATTGTGGGCGATAGACGATAATGAAAAAAAATCAATCATTCGACCTTAAGGGGCGTGTTGCTCTTGTAACCGGTGCTTCGCGAGGTATCGGCTATCATCTTGCATTGGAACTTGCCAAACGCGGCGCGCATATCATTGCTGTAGCGCGAACTGTTGGGGGGCTGGAGGAGCTTGATGACCAAATCGTCAAAGCGGGTTCTTCTGCAACATTGGTACCGCTTGACCTCCATGAGATGGAAGCCATTGATAGCTTAGGAAACGAGATTAATGAACGCTGGCATAAACTGGATGTTCTGGTTGCCAATGCCGGTGTTTTGGGGTCCATTTCACCGATTTCGCATGTTGAAGCCAAGACATTTGAAGATGTATTTGAAATCAATGTCATCAGCCAGTGGCGTTTAATCCGTGCTGTCGAACCGCTTTTAAAAAAATCGGATTGTGCACGTGCAATTCTTTTTTCTTCCGGCGTTGTGCATAAACCAAGGGCTTTTTGGGGACCTTATGCGGCTTCCAAGGCTGCCTTCGAGGTATTGGGACGCTGTTGGGCTGACGAGTTGAAGAACACCTCTGTAAAGGTGAATATGGCAAGTCCAGGAGCAACGCGTACCGCCATGCGTGCGCAAGCTATGCCAGGAGAAGACCCGAACACATTGCCGTCAGCCGAAGAAATTGCGGCCAAGATTGTTGAGCTTGCTTCCCCTGATCTTGAAGAGACTGGCGGTTTTTTTGATGCCCGTAAAAACCGTTTTCTTACCTATCATGTACCCGACTAGGCAAACCGGAATAAATATCAGGAGAAACCGAACTGTTTTCCTTGTATGGTTATCTTTAAAAACTCTATCTGCATCGGTGAATGGCGCAGATTGAGCAATGCTGTTTTCGGCGCCAGAAACCACTCTGCTAAAAAATGGGGTTTTATCTCTATAGCCCCTGCACTTTATACCCCTCCCCGCAATTTTAGCCGATCAGACCACGCACATATTGCCGGAATGTTTTGTGACAATCCTATAAATTCCGACCTGTACACGTCGCGTAACGGATTTTGATAGCCGAAACTTTCGCGCAAATTTCGAAAAGAATTTAAAAACGAAGCTCTTCAAAACTGAAAGTCCGTTTTTTCAAATTTCGGATTTGTCTACCCGATTTAGAACACCACCAATCCAATCAGAAAAGCAAGACACAAGAATTATCCTACGAATCCTCCCAAGAGCGGAATTCCAATTGGTGAACTAGTCCTTGTCTTCCTCTTCTTCATCCTCTGTTGCG
The DNA here is from genome assembly GCA_946480935.1 of uncultured Bartonella sp. Taxonomy (GTDB): domain Bacteria; phylum Pseudomonadota; class Alphaproteobacteria; order Rhizobiales; family Rhizobiaceae; genus Bartonella. Next base: position 17,965 of record CAMLLT010000021.1, read on the forward strand.
GTGCTGTCTTTTATTTTTTGAGCTTCACGAACCGAACGTTTTTGATAGGCCATCAAGCTGAATGGAAGAAATGCCATATAACCGATTGCTGTAACGAGAAGTACCTGCCACGTGTAAGTAGCAAGAAAGCCGACATAAATCACGACAACAAGCATACCGGGTATGACGACATCGCGGCGCAATTGCTGACCAATTGTTTTACCGTTCCAAACTGGTAGGCGGCTAATGAGCAGAAAAGCGATAATAACTGTATAAAGGCTGAAAACCAAAGCCCAACCAGCCCCCGGTTCAAGCCCGAGACAACCAAGATATATCGGTAACAACACCAACAACGCACCCGCCGGAGCCGGAACACCGACAAAATATTCCCTCTGCCAGCGTGGAATATGCTTGTTATCAATCATCACATTGAAACGGGCAAGACGCAAACAACAGGCGATACAGTAAACAAGTGCTGCTATCCAGCCTACCTGATGAGCCTGATTGAGGAGAAATGAATAGACTATCAATGCCGGTGCAACACCGAAGTTTACCACATCGGCCAAAGAGTCCATTTGTGCACCGAATGAAGAGCCACCCCCCATAAGACGCGCCAACCGTCCATCGACACCATCGAGCACAGCCGCAAGCAAAACCATTAAAATCGCCGTTTCGAAACGGTGTTCAAAAGCGAGCCTGATACTGCTTACACCAGCGCATATCGCCAGAATTGTGATAACGTTTGGAAGAACAAAGCGTATCGAAATTGACCGACGTGGCTTTACGTCATCATTTTTGTGTCCCTCGGGGTCAAACGAAGAAAAAGGCGAAGAGCTCTCCATTAAAATCTAATCCAGTCTAAAGTCTGTTATGGTCGCGCTTTTATCGAAAGAAGCAAAAACAGTTTCACCGGCAATAGCCTTCTGCCCGATTGCCACCCGTAATTTTACATGCGCTGGCAGATAAACATCAAGTCTGGAACCGAAGCGGATAAGACCGAAACGTTTGCCCGCGACCACAGGTTCATTTTCCTTCGACCAGCATACTATGCGACGGGCAACAAGACCAGCCACTTGTACAACGCCGATATCGCCATGGGCTGTTTCAATGACAAGGCTGTTTCTTTCATTATGATCACTTGCCTTGTCGAGCTCGGCATTTCCGAACTTTCCCGGACGGTAGACAATGGACTTCACAACGCCATCCATCGGTATGCGATTGATGTGGCAGGAAAATATGTCCATGAACACCGATACCCGCATCATCTCTTCGTTGCCCAAGCCAAGTTCCTTTGGCGGCATAAACATACCGACGAAGGAAATGCGGCCATCAGCCGGACTCATAACAAGATTCATGTCAATCGGTGTGACCCGTTCCGGATCGCGAAAAAAATAGATGCACCAGATAGTAAGCACCAGACCGAACCAGAAGAGCGGATCCCACATCCAGCCGAGAACCAGCGACAAAATGAAAAAGCCGACGATAAACGGGTACCCTTCCTTATGGATGGGCGCAAAACCGTTACGAACCGATCTTACAATGCTCATACGCGTATACCCCATTTATCTTACACCGTACCCACCCGTTCAACACGAAGTCGGTTCCTATTTATCCAATCAATGCGAAAAAAGCGATAGTTTGTTTCATTATTGTCCGCAAGATAGTTGTCAATGAGGGGCGACAATGCCCAACTCATCTTCCTCGCGAATTTTGCGTAATTGTTCTTCTGCCTTGGAAGCTTCAAGCTGTTTGTGCCACATTGAAGCATAAAG
>CAMLLT010000022.1 GCA_946480935.1 uncultured Bartonella sp.
GCGGGCTTTCTATTGCGGTTTATAAAGCCAATAAAAATGGCGCACACGAAACGGCGTCGAAATATATAGCGGATGGCCGTGTCCAATGTGTCTTACCGGCAAATTATTCGGAAGGCAGCAAACTTGAAGAAGTCATCAAGGCAAATATTGACGTTGTTGCTGCACGCTCTGCCCTTAAAAACCGGCTTGAAAAAACCAATAAGGGCATAGAAACGGTCAATGAAAAGCTTGAAAAAGCGCTAAATGAAATAGAGCGGTTAAAACAAGAGCTTGAAAAAACAAAAACGGCGCTCCCGAAAGCGGCTGAATAAGCTTTCTCATGCGCGGGCGAGCGGCTTTCTTTTTGTTTATTAATCCGGCTTTTAATGGTGCATCACGCCCAATCCCGCTATCAAAACAGGATATGGAGTTTGCGCAACAAGGCGACCGTTTCTTCAAGCGGGTAAAACATCAATTCAATGGGACGAATACGGGCAATTCGAGCGGCAAAACGGGCGTTCGGCGGAACGCCTGTCTGCCATATTGCGATTTCAGAATGTTACACGCCCGCTAATGAAATAGGTTCGTCCGGCTTCCGGAAAACCCGCTTGAACCTGATAATTTTCGTCGCTGATATTGCGCACACCGCCGGTAATGCTGGAATTTTTGTTGATTTCATATTCGACAGAAATATTGCCAAGAACAAAAGCGTCGGTTTTCCGATATTCTTTCTGGAACGCGCCCTGATTATAGCGCGAGGAATTATATTCAAGGCTCGGAATGATGTTGAGTTTTTCGATCACCCGCATTTTTCCATAAATGAAAGCTTTATTTTCCGGTTTATTGGTGACTTTGATGTCATCGCCAGAGGGGGAAGAATCGATATGGCCGTGCATAAAGGTGTAATTGCCGCCGATTGCAGCGCTTTCTGTGGCCTGCCATTCAAAATTGAGCTCCACGCCCTTGTAATTTGCGCTACCAACATTGCGATTTTGCGCCATTTCTTTGCCGTCATCATTATAGATGCCGAGATAGACACCATCAATCATGTCATCAATATCGTTATAAAAGAGCGCAGCTCCCAATTTCAGATCGGCGGTGACAAGGTCGGACCAGCCGATTTCATAATTGGTGGCGCGTTCGGCTTTCAGGTTCGGATTGGGAACAGCCGAACCGAAACGCGCTGAAAACCTGTCTTTCAAAGTTGGAAAACGTGTGCGGCTTGAAACACTGGCGTGGATTTCACCTGTTGGCGTAATGTGGTTAATGGCAGCAAATTGCCAGTTCACAGCATCATCATTTGTGAGTTTATATTGGTCGATATTGCGTGTTCCGGAAACAACATAATCGGCGCGTTTCAAATCGCGATAGTCGTAACTCACCCCGCCGACAAGATCGAGTGTGTCCGTAGCATGAAGTGTATTTTCCAAAGCGGCCGACATAACATCTTCATGGTCTTCGGTAATGGGGTCGGCAATTGCATTTTTGAGGTCGGGTCTTTTGAAATTATATTCCTGATGCTCGTCACGGCGATAATGCAGCGCAGCCTTCAAGGTGTTCATGGGGATAAGTTCCGTTCCCCCTTCTATCGAACCGCCCCATCCCTTGTCATGATAGGTTGAGGTGAAGGATTTCGGCTTCATTTGCGTGTTGAAATGGTAATCGTCATAGCTGTCGATTGTATTGTCAAAAGCCGCATAATAAAGGCGCGTATTGACATAGGATTGAGAACCGATTTCTGTATGTGTGGCGCCAGAAACGGTTTCGACATTCCAGTCAGGCCATTTCCAGTTGCGCTGGTTGTCGGAAGGTTTGCCCCCTGTCGAAAGGCCGTCTACCGGCTTGTCGACGGCATAAATCAAATCCTTGCGGCCTTCCTGTTTGGTATAATTGATTGTGTATTCATCGGTTTCATTGGGCGTAAAGCCCACTTTGAAATTGCCGCGCCAATCGCGAACACCGGAATTGTCACGTCGCCCGCCATCTTCGATCACGGCTCCGGCCACTTCGAGCGGGTTATAATGGCGCGACATGAAAAAGCCGTCGCTATCGCGATAAGCACCGCTTGCCATCAAATAATAGCCGTCTTGTTTGGTTCCGACATAGCCGGATGTCAGATAGGCGCTTCTCGAACCGGTATTACCAATGTCGATTGTCGGCCTTAACTCGCCTTCAAGTGCTTTTGTCGGTTTGCGCGTTACCAGATTGACTTCACCGCCCATCCCTCCGGGGACATTAAGAACAGAAACATAACCCTTCTGCACCTGTATTTCGGCCAGATCGGGTGTCAGAAAACGACCGGTATCAAGCCCGTTATCATAAGGGAGATAAACCTGTATGCCATCAATCAACAATGGCGCCTGATCCATGTCGAAACCGCGAATATAATATTTTTGTTCATTGCGCATCGCACCGGTGTTCTGGATGGTCACACCCGGTACAATTTTCAAGGCATCGTCGAGCGAATTACGGTTGTAAACGCGTATGTCTTCGGAAGAAACAGTGCTTTGGGAAATCGTTTCACCGGCGGTCTGCCCCCATTCACGGTTATTGGCAAAAACAACAACCTTGCCTAGTTCATAAGCTCCGCTAGCTGCACCGCTTCCATTATCAGAAGCGGCTTTGGCGCTCTTGGTCGTATCAGGCGTTTTCGTGTTTTTCTGGTTGTCCGAATTGGTGTTTTGCTGTGTGTTGGGGGTTTTATTGTTTATCGGGTTTGAAGAATTTTCCTCTGTCGTTGTGGGGGAGGCGTTTTGTGCAATTGCCGGATGAAGAAGCACAAAAGAGGAAAAAGTGGCAAGAAAAAACTTTTTTCGACAATGGAGAGTCATGAGCGTGGTTTCCGGAAATTGCACTAAAGAAGCGATTGCTGATCTTTAGCGATTAAACAAACGGGGCGAAAAATTCTGTTCTCATTTCTGTTGTGTCGTTATATAGGTAAACAATATAGCGTATAACGTTATATAGTTAAGATATATAACGAATCCCATTCATAAAGCCCTCAACCATAGATGTAAAGGTGCTCACGATCATGGCAGAAACTTATCCCGTTTTTTCGCGTTTTACGGCGAAGAGATATTGGCAAGCAGTCTTTATAGTTTTTGTCATTTTCCTAATCGCTTTTTTGCCAAATCATTCATTGGCGCGCGAGCTTCGTGATGTCAGCGGCGTCACAATAACGGTTCCCGACAAGATCGAACGGATTGCCGCCGCCGGTCCTCCCGCGTCGATTTTTCTTTATTCGCTCGCTCCCGATTTGATGCTTGGCTGGCCCAACCGGTGGAATCCCCGCTCGATAGAGTTTCTGGGCGAACCTGCCACAACCATGAAAATCATCGGTTCGATCGGGGGCAAAAGCGGCGCTGAAAGCAATCTTGAATATCTTATTGCCAGTAAACCCGACATCATTATTGATCTTGGCAATCACGGTAAGACCAATCTGTCTATTGCCGAAAGAGTAAGGAACCGCACAAACATACCGTTTGTTCTTTATGATGGCAGTATAGATCAACTGCCCCATGCCTATCGTGAAGTCGGCGAGCTCATCGGCCGGAAGGATGAAGGGGAAAAATGCGCTGCCTTTATAGAAAATCACTTGGCAAAAATCGACAGGATCATCGCAGCCATTCCTTATAGCAAACGTCCCGGAATATATTATGCGCGCGGCATGAACGGGCTTGAAAGCGGTGGCACAAAATCCATCCACGCGGAAACAATCGAGCTAGGCGGCGGGCGTAATATAATCGGCGAAGTTGGCGGCAATACCGGCATATTGCAAGTTTCAGGCGACCGGATCTTGGCACTTGATCCGGATATTATTGTCGCTTCGGATAGCCGTTTTGCCGATATGGCCAAAAATGATCCGGTTTGGAAAAATTTAAGGGCAGTCAAAACCGGACATGTGCTTACAGCGCCTTCTTTACCTTTCAGTTTTATCGATCTTCCACCTTCCGTCAATCGCGTGATCGGTGTGATGTGGCTTGCCCATCAACTCTATCCCGATCGCTATGAGGGAGATTTCAAGGCCGATTTGAAAGAGTTTTACGCGCTTTTTTATCATGTTGATCTTGATGACAGTAAAATTGATGCAGTTCTCGGCCTTGCAAAGGCCGAACAATGAAACATTCAATAGGACAGGGGGCAATCTATTGGGGGCTTGCAATCATGGCCATCATGGCGATGATTGTGCTCAATTTGTGCGTGGGAGCCTATCCGGTTTCTTTCCATGACTTATATGACTGGCTTTTATGGCGTTCCGGCGCTGCTTTAACAGTTGATGAAAATGTAAGAGTTATTATCGAAAATATTCGCGCTCCACGTATTATTGCCGCTCTGGTTATCGGTGCCGGGCTTTCCTGTGCAGGTGCGGCTTATCAAAGCCTGTTTCGCAATCCGCTCGTCTCCCCCGATTTACTTGCAGTCTCTTCGGGGGCAGCACTTGGAGCATCTCTCTCCATTCTGTTTTCACTGAGTTTCGTCTTTTTGCAATTCGGTGCATTTCTGGGGGGCGTGGCGGCTGTTTGTGTTGTTATTGCCATTGCCTCGCTTGCCCGTCATCGCGATAGAATCCTGTCTCTCGTCCTTGCCGGTATTGTTGTCAGCTCCCTGTTGGGCGCGGGCGTTTCACTGGTAAAAATTCTGGCCGACCCTTATGAACAACTCCCGTTATTGACATTCTGGTTGCTCGGCAGCCTTTCGCGCATCCAGAATTATGAAATATTTCCTCTGGTTCCGGTTTTTATCATTGCAATGGGTCTTATCATCGCCATGCATTTCCGGATTGATGTCATGACTGTCGGCGAAGAAGAGGCGGAAACTCTCGGTTTGAATGTCGTCCGCACCCGCTTGCTCGTTATTGCTTCGGCAACGCTTCTCACCTCGGCAGCCGTGTCGATAAGCGGAATTATCGGCTGGGTCGGTCTCGTTGTACCGCATATGACGCGCATGATGGTCGGTCCTTCTTTTGCCCGCCTGGGGCTTATGTCATCCTGCGTTGGCGGGCTGTTTCTTCTGTTTGTCGATACGATTGCCCGCACATTGACGCTGGTTGAAATTCCGCTCGGCATTCTGACAGCCCTGATTGGCGCGCCGATATTCATCTTCCTTCTGGTGAAAGGGCGCACATGACAGAAGATAAGCTTCTATCGGTTCAAAACCTCACGACCGCCTATCATAACAAAATTATCACCAATGATGTGAGCTTTGATCTTGCCGGTGGTGAAGCCATCTGCATTCTGGGAGCAAATGGCGAAGGCAAAACCACTTTGCTCAAAACAATTCTCGGAATTCTGCCTAAAAAAGCGGGAAGAATTTGCTATGGCAATAAGGACATATCCACCCTCACAATTGCCGAAAGGGCAAAATGCGTAAGCTACGTGCCACAAAATAGCGCGGGCAATTTTACCTTCACTGTGCTTGAAATGGTGTTGATGGGAAAAGCTTCGCAAATATCGTTGTTTTCAAAACCGACAAAAGCCATGCGGGAATCCGCCTTAGCCATTCTGGAAAAACTCGAAATCGGTGATCTTGCTCATAAATATTATCCGCTTATCAGTGGCGGCCAACGCCAGATGGTTCTTATCGCGCGTGCATTGGTACAAAATGCCGGCCTCATCATTCTCGACGAACCGACAGCCAGTCTCGACTTTTCAAATCAGGACAAATTGATGCGCCTGCTCGCAAATCTGAAAAAGGCCGGCCAAAGCATTATCTTCACAACCCATCATCCCGATCAGGCCTTCTATTTTTCCGATCGCTCGCTTTTGATAAAACATGGCCATGTTATGGATTATGGTGATACCGGACGGGTCGTCGATGAAACCAATCTTTCACGCCTTTATAATGCAGATATTGCCATTGCCGATATCAGGGGCAAAAAAATCACCTATATCCGCGATTAAAAAACAGGTTTTAGCGATTAAGCCAATCACCGTCCGGCTATTGCCGGTCATCTTCGAGATAAGGCTTGATATTTTTGACAATTTTTTCCAAGAGCCGCAAATTGAAATCAAGGCCGATTTCATTGGCAACCGGTATCATGATTGTGTCAGCAAGCCTGACGGCTTCATCCTTTTTCATAAGCTCGACGATTTCTTCTGAACTTCCACAATAGCCACCTTCAAAAACCGTGCGGGCTTTTCTGTGGTTCGGCCATAAATCGGCAAGCTTTGCACTCACATCGTGGAATTGTTTTTTCTCTGCTTCATTATCAAGCGGCACCAATTCGCGAATAATGGCCACGCGCGGTTTCCGTTTGTGTCCGGCTTCCTTCCAGGCTTGCAGATAATGTTTGATATGATCCGGCTGATTGGCAAATTTGACCATTTTTCCGGTCTGGCCTGCTGTTGACGACGAGGCTGCGCTTCCATTTTGTGTTTCACCGGTTTTAGCAAAAGTGCCAGCCTTCTTTTCTGGAATTGCCTTCTTTTCCGTCATGGCGTTTTTTTCAGTCATGGCTTTGTCGGTTTTCGGCCCGCTATTTCCGGCACTTTGCAAATTCAAACCGTGTTTGGCCGCCCATTCGGCACTACTAAGAGAACCGGAAGCCCACCAGATACGTTGCTTCAAGCTTGGCGAAAAAGGTTCGACACGTGCCATTCTGTAATCGCTTGGATCATCAGGAAAAGGGTTTTCCAATTTGATATTCTTTTCGCCATTCAACAGATCAAGAAAAATTTCGGCACGTTTGATAGCCATGTCGGTTTCATTCTGGCCGGCTTCCGGTTGATAGCCGAAATGGCTCCACCCTTCTATCGCCGACCAGGGCGCGCCTCTCCCAAGTCCGAGCTGTAAACGCTCCCCGCAAATAAGGTCGGTAGCACCGGCAGTTTCTGCCATATAAAAGGGATTTTCATAGCGAAGATCAACAACAGCCGTGCCAATTTCAATTCTGGTTGTTCTGGTACCGATTGCCGCCAAAAGCGGGAAGGGGGAAGAAAAAGAGTTGGAGAAATGGTGAATCCGGAAAAATGCACTGTCAACGCCAATTTCCTCGGCAGCAACAGCCATTTCTATCGTTTGAAGAAATGCATCGCGTTGAGATCTGGTCGAAGATTGATCCTGCTCGTTCCAGCGGCCGAAGGAGATAAAACCGATATTTTTCAAGATAGACACCGTGATTTTTAATTCGTTATATAGTCGATCTATATAACACTTCAAGAGCATCGTCAAAGCCACTCCTGTTTCCCGTTTCCGGCTCCGCAAACGAGTTTCCAAATTCCCATTGTTCCGAATTATCCGGCGAAAATAATTGCTCTATCGCTACAATTTTCAAGCAATCGGGAAGTTGAAATTCTCTTCATCGGATCGCAACATTGTCTTCAATGAAATAAAACCTCATTTGAACAGCGGAAGGTCATCGGGAATATCATCGAGTTTATCACGATAGAGGCTTATAAAAGTTTCAAGGTCACAAAGCGTTCCAAGATCGGAAGCACCACTTTTCGCGCTTTCCTTTTTTCCCGCTGGATTAGCGTTATCCTGTTTTTCGGGTGTTTTGGCTTTTTCTTGCCTCTCTTCCATACTGTCTTTTTCATCTTTTCCGGATAAACTGCATTCCGGATTGGTATAAATTTCGCGGGCAATCGGGTTTTTCTCGGAAAGCGGCGTTAGAAACCGCCATTCATCAAGTGTTCGGGCAGCAAATGACAATTGCACGGCCAAGCGGCCGGTTTTGTTATTTTTATAACGCTTGAATATCAACATGCCACCGGGGGGAATATCATCTGCCGGATAGGAAGCAAGTTTCCAATGAAAATCCAATATGGTTTTGATTTGTGAAATATTTTTGTCATGGCCGACAAATATAACAAGGGGGAACCCGAGTTCCGTAAAGCTCTCTTTGTTTTCCGCCACGCTACCGGCAGTAAGGCTGTCAGTTATTTCATGCATTAAAATATTGCCGCCGGTTCTTGCAATTTCCATTGTATTGTCGAGAAGATCATATTTTGCCGCATGGAGGCTCATGAGTTTCAACACATCGCCCGCATTTTTTACGTGCCCGAATGCAACCTCTTGAAGGGGCAATCCTTCACTATATTGCAAGCGGATTGTTTCCGAAATTGCACTGGCAGCCGAGACGGGGCCGGTCAATTTATATTTTCCGGATTTTGTTTTTTTGAGGCCCCATTTTTCATCAAGAAATTGGCAGTCTTTCACGCCTGTGCCACACACGGTTCGGCGCAACCACTCCACATCATCGGCATATTTTTGTGCGGCTTTTTCGGGCGAGCCGCCCATAGCTTCCATCACTTCATCTTCAACCTTTTTCGGGTCGGGTTGCGCTAACCCCATTTCCACAGCCTGAAAAAGCGGGTCTTTTTTTTGAAGCGGCAAATGGCTTGGCGTTATACCGCATCCGGGAAACATACCGTCGGTTAAAGCTTGCGCTGTTGCAACAGTCCGCTCGATCGGGCTTGCCCAGATAAAGACTTTTCTCGTCGTCGGGCAAGGGGAGGAGAGTGCAAGGCCTTCGCTTTTCCAGTTTTCAAACATATAGCGGGATTGGTCGACAATACCGGCATAGCCATGACCGCTCAAATTGCCATCGGGAACTAACCATTGCGGCCATTTCTTGCCGGTTGCTTGATCGAATTTTGCGGTGTCGTTTTGCGGGCGCACGCCATGGCGCATTAAAACCACCACCTTGTCCAATGTGTAATCGGAAAAATCATCACCGGCTATCGCTTCCGACTTCGATATAGATAAACTCAACAACAGAACGACAATGAAAACCGCCATCAAACAATATAGTTTAGGCCACAAAAAACGGATTGTTGTCATAGACATGTCGGTTGATTTTTTCATGTGTAATCGCCTGCCAGCTGCTGCTTTAAAAAATTGTCGATTTATTCAAAAGAATGTCGTCAATTTCACAAATAGTCATTAAGCGTTTTTTTGACAGAAAAGAATTTAAAAAAAGCCGGATATTTCCCGCCGCTATTTTCGGAAAAACGGGCCCACAAAACACGTGGAAGTTATAATCATAGGCAATAAGGTTGAATACTATAACTCTGGCAATGATTGAAGCGAGTAAATGACGACTCTTCAAACGTCTGACGAATGTGATCGCTGAAGCGTTTTCTAAACATTTTCCATGTCGTCATGAAAATATCAAAAGCAATGCGTTTGAAAAGAAAACGACGCATAATGATTAGTGAGATAAATGGTGAAGCAAATTTTCGGCGTGTTTGAACCGACTTACCGGAATAGGTTGCATCAAGACGCCCGCCACAAAAATTGCTGATATCCATAAATCTATAGTTGTGTCGATTTAATTATGTTGAACGTGTTCGTTCAATAAATCGCAATTTATAAGTATTTATAATATAAAATTCTTTTCAATACATAAAATGATGATTTAATTAAAATAATACAAAAATTTTAAATTATTATTTTTATATTAATAGGAAAGATTCAATATATATTTATTAATAAATTTAAAAATAGATATAACAGGATGAAAGAAGACAAATCTATTTGAGTTCCGAGAAATTTTTGCGATTGCGATGAGTGCAATTCTCCTTTATAGCCTTTGCAAACGAAACCAACTAAGGCGGTATAGCTGTGCGAAAAAGTTACCTTGACGGTTTAAGAGGTTTAGCAGCTTTTTCAGTTCTCCTCTTCCATGCAAATGTCTATATTGCGATGGCACTGCCTTGGGAAGTGACCGGTCGCACACATCAATATCTGATGCGTTTTTTTAACGGTAATTTTGCGGTTTGTATTTTTTTCATATTGTCGGGCTATGTCCTTTCGTTCGCGGCAACAAAAAGTGATAAATATCACCATGCCGGTGAAATGATTATCAAACGTTATTTCCGGTTGACACCAACGGTCTGCGTTTCGGTTATACTTGCATATTTTTTATGGAAGACAATTGGTTTTTATACGTCCGAAATGGCAACTTATGCCCCGGTTTTCAATTGGATGGCTCATGAATATCAGTTCAAGCCTTCATTTTTATGGGCGCTCTATGAAGGTTTGATTGGTGTTTATAAGGGGCAGAACAGTTATAATGGCGTTTTATGGACGATAAACATCGAAATGTTCGGTTCGATCATTGTCTATGTCATGATCAGACTTTTTTGGGATTATAAGAATTTTATTCCGATTGTCATTGCAACTTTGGTATTGATGTTTGTCGTTGTTTATAATGGCAATACTTATTATTTTGCATTGTTTATTGCCGGAATGATGTTGAGTCGGCGCAGTCCGCCATTACACTGGATTTTTATAATACCGGCAATTTATCTGGGGTCAGTTGACCAATGGGCAAAAGACGCGCTTGATTTATGTAATTTGGTTGGTATCCAAATTGACAGCTTTGAAAAAACTATACCATTTCATGCTGTCGGAGCGGTAATGCTTTTGATGTGCGTTTTATCGAATGAAAAAATAAAAGAATTTTTATCTTTGATGCCATTCCGCTTTTTGGGCAGAATTTCATATTCCTTGTATGCGGTTCATGTTATTACAATATTTTCGATGGGGAATTTCATTTTCATTAAATTGGCCGGAACATTTTCACACATTACATCCGGCATATTGTCACTCTTGGCCGTAATCGTAATCAGTTTTATCATCGCTTATATATTTACGCGCGTCATTGATGAGCCAGCGCAAAAATATGCTGGTAAAATCGCGAGATTTATATTGAACGGCAGGGGATCGGCCAAAGTGGCAGCGCCATCGGTCGAAAAAGATTAACAGTCTGACAGATGAAATATCATACGATTTTGTAAAAAATTATCGGTCAGAATGCAGTCTTTTTTGATCGAGATTGGCACCATACCCGCCGCAAGAACGAAGTAAAACTATAATAATCAGGTAAATTGCGGGTGAAAAAATCAAACCGGTCAAAACCGGTTGCGGTCAGAAATAACGCTGATATTCTATGTCGGAAATTATAAAAAACGTCTCGCACGTCCTGATCTGTCATAAAAGTTACGTTCGGAAAGAAGCGGCATTTTAATCCGTTTGAATATGTTTCTGATTTATCTCATCCGCTAAATAAATAATGCGTCAATAAGCACGAAGCTCGCCCACAAATAAACTCAAGAATATAATAACATCAGTACAATAAAAAACAGCCCCCGCAGGAGCTGTCTTATTTGGTGCATATCTAGCTTGTTAACAGCCAGACCGCATTTTCTAATCTGTGAACATTAAATTATATGAAAATAACCAGCTGTCAATAGTTTTTTATTCTTGCTTATTTTTTCCTCTTGTTTAAATTTTTCAAGAATTTTGCGTGAGGGGAGCGGTTATGACTGCTGAAAACTATTCCAACGTTCGTTTTTCTTTCGATATTGGCACCAATTCCATCGGTTGGGCCGTTTTCCAATTAAATGACAAGCAGGAAGCGACAAGCATTCTGAATGCCGGTGCACGTATTTTCAGCGATGGTCGGGATCCGCAAAGTGGTGACCCGTTGGCGGTAAGGCGGCGTCAAGCACGTTCGGCTTCCCGTATGCGCGACCGTTATCTCCGTCGCAGAAAAAGAACATTGGATAAATTGATAGGCTATGGCCTTTTGCCTGAAGATAAAACCGAGCGTGATAAAATACTTCTTGAAACGAATGACAAACCATCCGGTTCGGCTGACAAAAAGACCGACCCCTATTCGTTAAGAGCGCGGGCACTTGAAGAAAAATTGCCTTTGGCCTATGTGGCGCGCGCACTTTTCCATATCGGGCAAAGGCGCGGCTTCAAATCCAACCGTAAAGCCGATCGTAAAAGCAATGAAAAAGGCAAAATCGCTGTCGGTATTGAAGAATTGTCAGGCTTGATGCACCAAAGCCACGCGCCGACTTTGGGCGCTTATCTTGCCAAACGGCGGGAAGAGGGGCATGTCGTGCGCCTTCGCGCCAATTCCGAAGCGTTGACAGATAAGGCTTACGCCTTTTATCCCGAACGCGCCATGCTTGAAGACGAGTTTCACAAAATCTGGCAAGCGCAGGCAGAATATTATCCCGATGTTTTAACAAAAGAGCGGGAAGAAGAACTGTTCCATGTCATGTTCTTCCAGCGCCCGCTTAAAGAACAAAAGGTGGGTTTTTGTACCTTGGTTGAAGGTGAATTGAGGCTTCCCAAATCCGACCCGCTTTTTCAACAATTCCGCCTTTATAAAGAAATCAATGAATTGGCGATTATCCTTCCCGATTTGTCACAACGCAAATTGACCATGGAAGAGCGTGATACGCTCATCACATTGATGCGCCCGGCCAAAACAAAAACATTTGCGGCACTTCGCAAAGCGTTGAAAATTCCGGCTGGTGGGCGTTTCAATAAAGAAACCGAAAATCGCAAACAGGTAACGGGTGACGAAGTCTATTCGGTCTTTTCAAAACCGGAATTTTTCGGGGGTGATTGGGGAAAAATTTCAACAGAGCAACAGCGCGAAATTATTGACCAATTGGAGAATGAAGAAAATCCCGATAAACTCGAAGAATGGTTGAAGAACAAATTCCCGAAACTGTCGGATGAACAGCGGGCTGAAATCATCAATGCCAATCTGCCCGACGGTTATGGGCGTCTCGGAATTACAGCAACATCCAGAATTCTGGAACAATTGAAGAAGGACGTGATTATTGAAGCCGAAGCAGCCCATCGTTGCGGTTTCGATCATTCATTGGCAAATCGCGATTGGAAGGGATTGGACGAATTGCCACGCTATCAGGAGGTTCTGGAACGCCATATCGTTCCGGGAACCGGCGACAAGAATGATATTTATGACATTTATAAGGGTAGGCTCACCAATCCGACCGTTCATATCGGGCTCAATCAGGTTCGTCGCCTCACAAACAGGCTCATCAAGGCTTATGGCAAACCGCAGCAAATTGTGGTCGAGCTTGCGCGCGATCTACCCTTGTCGCAAGAGCAAAAACGCGAATATAATAAAACCAATAAAGATAACACGGATGCGGCCAAAAGACGTTCCGAAAAGCTTGGGGAAATCGGCAAAAGAGACAATGGTTATAACCGCCTATTGCTGAAACTCTGGGAAGAACTTGATGAAAATCCTGAGAATAGAGTTTCCATTTATTCAGGTAAGCCGATCAGTATATCCATGCTGTTTTCCGGCGAAGTGGAAATCGATCATATATTGCCTTTTTCAAGTACGCTTGATGATAGTTATGCCAATAAAATTCTCTGTCTGCGCGAAGAAAACAGATTGAAAAGCAACTTTGCGCCTGCCGATGTTAGAAAATGGCAAGATCACTATAATGAAATCCTTGAGCGGGCAAAAATATTGCCAAAAAACAAGCAATGGCGTTTTGCACTCGGTGCAATGGATAAGTTCGAGAAAAATGACGAATTTCTTGCCCGTCAATTGACGGATACCCAATATCTGGCAAAGCTTGCCCGCGAATATTTTGATAGCCTTTATCCGGGGGAAGAATTGAACTCGGAAGGTGACTTCAAAAAAGTTCAACATGTATGGGCAATTCCTGGCAAATTAACAGAATTGCTACGCCGCAATTGGGGGTTAAATTCGCTACTCGCGGCTGAAGGTGATGAAAGCGCAAATCATCCTAAAAACCGTAAGGATCACCGCCATCATGCCATTGATGCTGTGGTGATCGGTGTCACAACGCGCCCGCTTTTAAAGCGTATTGCAACGGCTGCCGGAAGGTTCGAGGGCGAAGATTTCGAGAATTTTGTCAAAAAGGCAGTTTCCGAAATTTTGCCGTGGGAGAATTTCAGGAACGACGCGAAAGACGTTGTCGATAAAATCATCATCAGCCATAAGCAGGATCATGGCACAATAAGCCGTGCCGGTTACGCTCAAGGCAAGGGCAAAACCGCCGGACAGTTGCACAATGAAACAGCCTACGGCCTAACCGATGAAAAGGACGACAAGGGCAATAAAGTTGTTGTCACGAGAGAGAATTTCTTGTCGCTCGAAAGTAAAGATATTCCAACAATTCGTGACCCGAATTTACAAGCCGAACTTTATAGTGCAACGCAAGGTTTGGACAAAAAAGAATATCAGGAAGCTTTGCTCCGTTTTGCACGAAACCATAAGCTTTATAAGGGTATCCGCCATGTCAGGGTGCTCCTGCCTCGTAATGTCATTGAAATAAAAGACAAAACTGGCAAAGCTTATAAAGGCTATATGGGAAATTCAAACTATCGCTATGATGTTTGGGAAACTTTGGACGGCAAATGGAATAGCGAAGTTGTTTCAATGTTTGATGCGCACCAACCAAAATGGCGTTCGGAATTTCATAAGAATAACCCCACAGCGCGCAAAGTGTTGAGCCTGCAACAAAATGATATGGTCGCTTATAATGATCCGGAAAAAGGATATGTGATTGCCCGCATTGTCAAATTCGGTCAAAACGGCCAGATATTTTTCGCTCCCCATAATGAAGCGGATGTATCGGCGAGGGATTCCAACAAAAACGACCCCTTTAAATTGACTGTTAAAACGGCAACGGGGTTGAAAAAAATGCAATTCCGGCAAATTCGTGTGGATGAAATGGGGCGCGTTTTCGACCCCGGTGCGCAAGACAGAGAGTCCAAACAGGCAAGGTCATAGGAAATGAACCCTGTTTATAAAAAACTGTTGAGAACATGCCGTTTTGCGGCATGCTCTTTTCATGGATAGAATAGTTGACATACCTGCTGATGGCTTACACCTTGCCATAAAAAGCACCTTGCCATAAAAAGAGGTTTTTTAACCATTTCCCGTCGAGAAGCGGAAGTGGGGCGGGTTGCGCTTGATGATATTGGAGCCTTAATTACTCATTCTTATGGTTTAAGTTGGACAAATCACGTCTTTATCGAGTTGTCCGAACGCTCTATTCCAATCGTGTTATGTGGAAATAACCACCGTCCGGTTGCTATCGTTTGGCCGGTAGAAGGCCATTCTGTTCAAGCTGTGCGGATGAAAGCGCAGGCTTCGGCACCAAAGCCGATACAAAAACAGATTTGGGCAGAAATCGTTCGTTGTAAAATCAGGCTACAAGGCGCAGTGCTCAAAGCTTGTGGCAAAGAGGGGGCGGCTTTTGTCTCCATTGCCCGTCAGGTGCGTAGCGGTGACCCGGAAAATAAGGAAGCACAGGCCGCCCGCAAATATTGGAAATCATTATTCGGAACCGCGTTCAAACGTGACATAGCACAAGAAGGTATCAACAGCCTTTTAAATTATGGTTACATCGTTCTGCGTGCACTTGTTTCACGCGCCATTTGTGCTGCCATCCAACACTGGGCGTTTTTCATTCACATCGAGCCAATGCCTTCGCACTTGCTGATGATTTGATGGAACCTTATCGTCCTTTTGTTGATCGCATGGTCTTCCACCTGCTTACTCAAGGAAAAACAAAAGTTGATGCCGGGGTAAAAGCTTATCTTGCTTCACTTTCAACACTTGATTTGAAAAGTCATGTTGGAACGTCGCCTGTCAGCCAGCAAGTTCAATACTTTGTACATTCGGTTGCGGAAAGTTTTGAAACGGGCAAGGTCAAGTTGGCTTTACCTGATGAGCGTTCAATTTTTTCTTTGGAAAACAATTCGGTTCAAATTGATGAGGCGTGGGGAGAAGATGACAATTATGACAGCCTATCTTGAGCGTGCAACATCGGGTCCTAAACATTTAAGCGGGTATCGATTAATGTGGATATGAGTTACTTTCGACTTACCGGTAGACACAAGAAAACAGCGCCACGACGCAACGAAATTCAGACAATTTTTGTTGGATATTGGCTTCGAGATGAGCGAGTTCTCGAATTATCTGCGTTTCTGTAACGGAAAAGAACAATTTGAATCTTATGTCACGAAGATCGAATGCTCCTTGCCTGAACGAGGAAACATCTATATTTTCCAATTTACCGACAAGCAATATGAAAATATCGTAAGATTTTCCGATCAAGCACGTAGGAAACGTCAAAAAAATCCCGCTCAACTGGTGTTATTTTAACGAAAAACAGCATTTTTTTTAAAAAAAATGTCCACTTAAACCTTATAAAACAAGGAGTTAAGTGGACATCGGTTGTAACAGATTAGAAAATGCGGTCAAGCCGCAACTCTTCGAGCAAATGAATTGTCCGGTCATCAGTTGTAACAGATTAGAAAATGCGGTCAAGCCGCAACAAAGAGAACCTTTGCTCCATTCGGCAGAATGTTGTAACAGATTAGAAAATGCGGTCAAGCCGCAACTATACCTTCGTCCATGTTTTCATAGGTATAGGTTGTAACAGATTAGAAAATGCGGTCAAGCCGCAACTAGCAACGTTTATCCGTCCGCGAATGTCGTGTTGTAACAGATTAGAAAATGCGGTCAAGCCGCAACAGAACTTTAACACGTTGTTTTACGTGAGGCGTTGTAACAGATTAGAAAATGCGGTCAAGCCGCAACTGGAGACCGTATTCTAGACATGGCTGAAAAGTTGTAACAGATTAGAAAATGCGGTCAAGCCGCAACATCCCTGGCTGTGTTGGCTTTTCAGCGTGGGTTGTAACAGATTAGAAAATGCGGTCAAGCCGCAATAGAACGCTGGTAAAACGTCCCTATACTCAATCTTTACTTACTTCATAATACTGTTTGTTGATTTTATTTTTCAATTACATTATATTTTTCTTGGACACCGAGCCATCCGGAGCGCCACCTTTTTGGTGTTGGGGGTTTCCGACCCAACGGTGTCGTCAAATTTTTCCTTTTTTGCTTTCTCAAATTTTCCAGCAACGTTTGATGTAAATTTGCTGTAAAGTCGTTATACCGAATGATGAAAGTTCGATATTTTTTCAAGGGTGGGGCAAGCAAATTGATCGTGTGCTTATGTGAAAATATGGTCAGAGTCTCAGACAAAACGTGGAAGATACGTCAAAAAAATCGAAATTTACCGGTGTTATTTTAATGAAAAACAGCATTTTTTTTAAAAAAAATATCCACTTAAACCTTATAAAACAAAGAGTTAAGTGGACATCGGTTGTAACAGATTAGAAAATGCGGTCAAGCCGCAACATACGGTACTCTGTCCCAACTGCCGGGGCGGTTGTAACAGATTAGAAAATGCGGTCAAGCCGCAACATGCCCTCTCAACGGTTGTTTCTTTGCATTGTTGTAACAGATTAGAAAATGCGGTCAAGCCGCAACAATGAACGGTCAAACGCGTGTTTTTGTGGTGTTGTAACAGATTAGAAAATGCGGTCAAGCCGCAACAGAATTCATCCGTGATGCGGTTGAAGCAAAACTTAATCCTCCCAAAAATAAACAGCCGACAATACCGGTGATGGCATATTTAACTCAAAAACACTTGGATGGTATTAAAGCTTTAGTCGGCAATCATGGTCGTGCAAAATTCATCCGTGACGCTATTGATGCAAGGATCATGCAAGAAAAGAACAAGCAGGCAAAAAAGCTGAAAAAAGCTCTTGTTAGCTCATAACGTTCCGTCTTGATTTCTTTCACAACGCATATATTCAATACCATCTATTAGAACCGTATGTGGCAGGATTTTTAGCTCCATTGATTGGTTGTATCTTTCCCCAACATCATCACATTGCCATGTTATGTGATATTTCTTATCGGGCGTCAAAAATATTTTTTTGGCTTTGCAGATGCTCTCTAATTCTCCCATTGTGCCATCATCGGCATCAAACATGAGCACATGATTGTTGAATGAAAATTCTTCGTCCGGTAATTTGCAAACTTCCGGCGACGTTTGCTCTACATAATAACCGGAAACGACAGGCAGCTTTATCTTCCCTGCCTGCCCCGTTTGAGCTAACAGCAAAACAAACGATATAAAAGCAATCATTCTCTTAACAAGCATTTTGTAGCTCCAATGTCTTGTTGTAACAGATTAGAAAATGCGGTTAAGCCGCAACACTACAGGAGAAGATGAATGACACGATTTTTTTGTAACAGATTAGAAAATGCAGTCAAGCGGCTGTAGAATATGTTTTGGTTTCATCAGTGTTGTGCCGTGGATTGTTTGCCCTTTTCGTTCAAAGCATGTCCCGCATCACGTGGCAATGTGCGGAAGATGAAGACATCAAACGCGATATTATCAAATTGGTATCAAACGGTATTTCTAATGCGTACTCATCAGATTGGATGAAAGAATATCATCTTGAATGCACACGCGATTTGATAAATTCATGGCTTGCACAAAAAACAGAAAATAGAAAACAAGCAAGAAACTTTACTGCGGCCATTGTAGACGCAAAGCGTAAAACGGGCGTTACAGTTGAGAAAATTATTCATTAACAATAAAAAATATTAAAGTTATAATAAAAATAATTTACAATAATAAAAATGTTTCATATCTTCTTCTTAAGAGAGAATTTTGGCAAGAGTTACAAGAGGCACCAAAATGAAACTTACTTCAATGATTGCACTGGCAGTAAAAAGGACATTTGAAAGTCGGCTTGAAACGTGGGCAGCGTTGGAAGAGTGGAAGGAAGAAAGGTACAGATATTGCCTTAATCAAGCTATTAATTCTGGTGATACCAATCGGTATAATAAGCTGTTAGCCACACATGTTCCTGATTGCTAATATTTTTTAAATTCAGCAAAAAATTAAAGCCCCTTTTGATAGGGGCTTTTGTTTGTTTGGATTTCTATCCAGAACCTTAATGCTCAAGCGTACGAATTTGTATATTTTTCTTTCATCTCGCTGTAGTAATTTTTTAACCGATGTAAAAAACGTGTTTTTATGCCTTGAAGAACACCGGCCTTTGTCACGTCTGGCAGATAAAATTTCATATAGCTATTTTCCGTCTGTAGATATTCGGTCGAATGTCCGAATATTTTAGTAATAAATCCAGCTTTTGTCAGATTATTCGGACGGAAGAAAGCATTTGTAATTTCTACATAGATTGTCCTTATATTGGAAAATTTTATTTTTAGGCCTTCTGGCCAAGATTCACTAAAAAGCTGGTTTCTAATGATTGGAGCAATACACTTTGGAGAAGGTGTTCGCAAAAGATCGTTTTTAAATTCGTCCGGTGTCATTTCAGCCCATTCTTTGCCAAACGAGCTATTACGCATAAGCCAGTGTGCGTAAATGACATTTTTCGACTGCGTCAGTGTCGGGATTACATAAGTTTTGTCGAAATTCGTCCCATCCGCACCCCGCGTCTTGGCTTGGCCGTATAAATTTACATGCCAAGAATCATATGCATTTTGTACAGGTTTCTTATCGACAATCAATTGTGCTGGAGAAAAATCTCCTTGGCAAAAAATCTCGACAACACGCCAACCGGTGAAAAGTGTTAGTAGAACGCCTATTTTTACCGCTTCTTCACGTGATAAGTGTTTGGATTTTTCCTTTGCTTCATCGAGAAGTGTTGACCACACACCGGAGTTGTAACAGATTAGAAAATGCGGTCAAGCCGCAACAACGAACGCACAGAAACAATCAAAGTCGAAAGTTGTAACAGATTAGAAAATGCGGTCAAGCCGCAACTGTTGCCAGCAACAGCCGATGAAATTGCCGATTGTAACAGATTAGAAAATGCGGTCAAGCCGCAACAAAGTGTCAATCACTAGTTTACGCGTTACAGTTTATCAGATTAGAAAAAGCGGTCAAGCGCAGCCATTCCAAGCGGGCGCATAACTAAAGAAGTCGTTTCAAAAGAAAAGGAAAATCATGGCGGAGAG
>CAMLLT010000023.1 GCA_946480935.1 uncultured Bartonella sp.
TGATAGGACGGATTTTTTTCGCGATTAACTTCATCGTCAAGAGCAAAACGCGACTTCCAATCAAGTTCCACCGGCGGAGCGGCTAAAAAGAGTGGCCCGTTAAAAGCCGTTTCATCAAGTCCGGCTTCCTGAATTGCTTCGCTCGCAGCAACTGTTGCCAGTTTTTCCGATAAAGCCGAAGCACCAATGTGACTTTCTTCAAGGAAATCAACCGTGCCGGCTATTTGTGTGGTTAAACCTTCAACCGGAAAGCGCGTAATTCTGTGAATACCGCTGACACCATTGACAAGTTTTTCCCAGTTTTTGTCTTTTCCCTGACCTAAAGAACTGATGACACCAGCTCCGGTGATCGCGACAACTGGCCGCCCTAGATGATCGGTATATTTGTCCATTACGAATCCTTTAGCCAGCTATAAGTCTTGCCATGCCTTCGGCTCTTGTTGCGCCAACGGTAGAAACGATAACGCTCTCAAGATTGCCATCGAATGGTTGCTCATCATCACTTAATGCTTTGAAGCCTTGTTTTTTCTTCATAGCCATAGCGCCGAGAGCCAGTGCAAGAGGAAATTGCGCTTCACGCCAATGGCCGAACAAAGTCGAAATACCTCTATAGGCAAGCTTGTTCTTGTCCCATAAAGTCTTCTCGGCTCCGGTTATGCCTTTAACACCGGAAGCGCCTGATACGATGAGATCGTTTTGTCCGAGAGGAGCGTTTCCTTTGACGCGTTCCAGAATTGTATCCAGTGTTTTCTCAAGCGGTATCTTTTTACGATTGGTTTGATCGGCTACAAAATCCGAAATGACTGCATAGATATTGGCACCGCGTTTTTTTGCATATTCGGCACTTTCCAGTACCAGAAAAACGCCGCCGGAGCCTGTTACAAGGCCGCCACCCAGACAATTCTCGCGCTGCCATACAGGCGACCAACCATCCCGCTTCAACAATTGCCCCAATTCTTGCCCCAACAACATATCATAGTGCTGGGCATTATATGAGCCGCCAACAAGGGCATGAGTGCTTTGACCGGATCTGATACGGGCAATTGCGACCATCAAGGCAGCAAGGCCACTTCCTTCTTCACCCATAAAGCTGCGTGACGAACCTATAACCTTGTGAACAATCGAAATATTACCTGCCAATAGATTTGAAAGCTGTGCAAGAAAAAGAGTTGGACGCAACTCGGTTGACAGAGTTGCGTTGAGCATTACACCACGATCCGTTGTTGTGCGACCTTTGTTGAGTATCTCGACATCAACATTGACATCACGTTCGCCACCACCGGCACCAACGATCATATCCATGGTTGAAGTGATTGAAAGATCACCTTTGACACCCGCATCATCCAAGGCAAGACCAGCCGCATATGTGCCCAGTCTTTGCCAGGTTTCCATCTGTCTTTGATCACTCCGCTTGGGAATTTGCTCACTCCAGTCAACTTCCCCGAGAGCATGAACGGTATAAGGCGAAAAGCTTTCACTATCAATTCGCGGGGAGAGGGGAGACGCATTCAGCATCTCCCAATGTTTTTCAACACCTTCTCCCAAAGAACTGATTAAACCTATACCGGTGATGACAACAGAATGGTTTTTTTGCATTATACAGGATTATCCGGCGTTTTTGGCTGCAACAAGTTCGTCAATTTTTGCGCAAAGATTTTTCAAAACAAAATATTCATCTGTTCCTACTTTGCCTTCATTAACTTCCTGTGTCCATTGCTCTAGCGGTATTTTGATACCGAAAGCTTTGTCTATAGCAAAAACAATATCCAGAAAGTCCAGACTATCAATACCGAGATCGTCAATTGTATGGCTTTCCGGAGTGATTGTATTGCGATCGATCTCGCTTGTTTCAGCGATGATATCGGCAACTTTGTCAAACGTAGAGGACAATGTGCAATTCCTTTTACTAGTTACGGCCGTCAAGCAGCCTTTCAGCGACTCTATCTAGCGTCTTTCTCGATTAAAAAAAAGACTTAAAGCAGAATTAACATTTCTTATTGCTTCCCGGAAACAATATTCCGCCTCTTCCACTATAAAGCCGGTTCTATTTCGGCTTTTTTATGGAGATAGAGGCGGAATAACAGTCAAAAAGTAAAATGGAAAGCAAATTTTACGCGTTTATCCCTTCTTGAGCTGTTTTTGATTCCCTTTCGTATTGGCTTCAAGGACGGCAAGAGCTGTCATATTGACGACACCACGAGAGGTGACGGATGTTGTTAAAATATGGGCAGGTCTCGCTGTACCCAACAATATCGGCCCGACATGTAATGCATCTGTCAGATTTTTTACAACGTTAAGAGTGATATTGGCAGCATCGAGATTAGGGAAGACAAGCAGATTTGCTTCTCCTTTCAAACGCGAGCCAGGGAAAACACGATCACGTAAAATTTGTGAAAGAGCCGCATCTCCATGCATTTCACCATCTGATTCAAGCTCGGGATAACGCTCGGCAAGAAGCTCAGAAGCTTTGCGCATCTTTCTGGCGGATTCGGTATCTTTAGAGCCGAAGTTGGAATGTGAGAGAAGAGCAACTTTCGGCTCGATACCGAAACCACGAACCTCTTCGGCAGCGAGTGCTGCCATTTCCACGATCTGTTCTGCAGTTGGGTCGGTGTTTACATAAGTGTCTGTCAGGAACAGTGTTCCACGCTGTGAAATCAACAGGCTCAAAGCCGAAAATTGACCGATATTCTTTCCGAGACCTATGATTTGATCTACAAGTTGAAGATTCCTTCCGAACCGGCCACCAAGCCCGCAGATCATGGCATCTGCCTCGTTACGCATGACAGCAAGAGCTGCAATTGCTGTTGTCGACGTCCGAACGATTGTTTTTGCGGCTTCCGGTGTTACACCACGCCGACCGGTATAATGAAGAAACAGATCGACATAATCACGATAACGGGGGTCATTTTGCGGATTGATAAGTTCGAAATCCTTACCCGGACGAATTCTCAAACCGAAACGTTTCAGTCTCGTCTCGACCACGTCCGGTCTGCCGATCAGAATCGGTATTGCTGTCTGATCTTCGAGAACTATTTGAGCTGCGCGCAAAACTCTTTCGTCTTCACCGTCTGCATAGATAACGCGTTTACGTTCAGCAATTTTTGCGGCGGCAAACACCGGTTTCATGATAAGTCCGGAACGGAAAACAAATCGGTTCAATCGATCAAGATAAGCGTTCATATCTGTGATCGGTCGTGTCGCTACGCCTGATTCCATTGCCGCTTTTGCAACTGCCGGCGCAATGCGCAAAATAAGCCGGGGATCAAACGGGGAGGGAATGAGGTAATTTGGCCCGAAGTTCAGAGATTCACCCGAATAGGCGCGGGCAGCAACATCGGAAGGTTCTTCCTTGGCCAGTGCAGCAATAGCGTAAACAGCTGCTGCTTTCATCTCCTCGTTGATTGCGGTTGCTCCGACATCAAGTGCACCACGGAAAATATACGGAAAACAAAGAACATTATTAACCTGATTGGGATAATCGGAGCGACCGGTGCAAATCATCGCATCGGGACGCACTTTTCTGGCTTCCTCAGGCATAATTTCCGGCGTCGGATTGGCAAGAGCAAGAATGAGCGGCGTCTTGGCCATTTTGGCTACCATTTCCGGCTTAAGGACATTTCCTGCCGAAACCCCGAGGAATATGTCGGCATTATCGATAATGTCGTCAAGTTTGCGGGCATCCGTCTTTTGCGCATAGACACTTTTCCAGCGATCCATCAGCGCTTCACGTCCCTCATAGACAACACCTTCAAGGTCGCTGACCCAGATATTCTCTTTTTTGGCACCGAGTCGGACCAAAAGATTGAGGCAGGCGAGGGCTGCCGCACCGGCTCCGGAAGCGACAATTTTTACATCCTCGATTTTTTTGTGAGCAAGTTCGAGGCCATTGATAACAGCCGCACCAACGATAATGGCTGTACCATGCTGGTCGTCATGAAATACCGGAATATTCATCCGTGCCCTGAGTTGTTCTTCAACTTCGAAACATTCAGGTGCTTTGATATCTTCAAGATTGATACCGCCAAATGTCGGCTCCAAAGCAGCAACCGTTTCGACAATATGAGGAATATCATTTGCTTTTATTTCGATGTCGAAAACGTCAATATTGGCGAATTTTTTAAAGAGGACAGCCTTTCCTTCCATAACCGGTTTGGCGGCAAGCGGGCCAATATTTCCAAGACCGAGAACCGCAGTACCATTCGAAACAACCGCAACGAGATTTGCTCGTGAAGTGTATTCTGCTGCCGTATTCGGATCGTCGTGGATTGCCTCGCAAGGAGCAGCAACTCCTGGAGAATAGGCCAGTGCAAGATCGCGCTGGTTTCCGAGTGGAGTCGTCGGGTGTATTTCGAGTTTTCCAGGGTTCGGATAACGGTGATAAAAAAGTGCAGCTTCTTCGAGTTCTTCCTGACGAGGAGATTTGTTTTTCTGTACCATATTGCTCATCCAAATTTCAAAATGCGCTCAAATAAGAGCCGCCATCAATGATTAAATTCTGTCCGGTTATAAAACCGGATTTTTCCGAGCATAAAAAAGCGCAAGCCTGTCCGAATTCTTCAGGATTGCCAAATCGCTTTGCCGGATTTTGTGATTGTCTTTCCTTCATGATCGTGTCAACGGATATTCCGGTTTGGCCGGAAGCAGCATCAAAGCTTTGTTTTAGCCTGTCAGTCAGAAATGGCCCGGGCAAAAGATTGTTTATCGTTACGTTATCGCAAACAACCGTTCGGGCAATGCCTGCGAGAAACGATGTGAGGCCGGCTCGCGCCCCCGATGACAGATCAAGTCCGGCTATCGGAGCATAGACGGATGTAGACGTTATATTGACAATGCGGCCGAATTTTTTTTGGACCATTTTGTCAATCACTGCTTTGATAAGTTCGATTGGCGTTATCATATTCTGAATGACACCATCGACAATTTTATTGCGATCGAGCTCTCGGAAATCACGAAATTGCGGGCCGTGATTATTGGTAACGAGAATATCCGGTTCAGGGCATTGTTCTAGCAACAAATGCTGCCCCTCGGATGTTGAAACGTCACCAACGACTTCTACCACGCTTGCTTGGGTAAGTGCTTTGATTTCTTGTGCTGTTTTATGAAGACTATCCGCATGTCGTCCGTTGATTATAACTTCGCATCCTTCATTTGCTAAAGCTATTGCACATGCTTTTCCGAGTCCTTTGCTTGAAGCACATATGATCGCTTTACGCCCGCTTATACCCAAATCCATATTATACTTTCATTCAGAAAAAACTTGATAAAGAGATTGAAATTCAATACTCATCTCGTCTTTTCAGACGAATGTTATGCTTTCGTTTCATCTTTTTCAACTATAGTCTAACGACAGGCAACTGTCATGATCCACGAGGGCTCACTCCTTACACGAATGTGTTATAATCAAAATTTTTATAGTTAATGGCACATTAATCTTTCTGAATGATACTTAAAATTGTATTGAGAAGAATCGACATTTCAACGGGGTAATGGACGGGTTGAATGAGTGATCGCATAAAAGCGAAAGAAAAGGTAGAGAAAGAACCGGCAATTGTGGAACATGAGCTCCGCGATGGTGTTTTGTCTGTCTTGTGCCATGGCTATTGGACGACCCACACTGTCTATCTTATTGATGACGATTTACGTCAACTGGAAAATGTCGATTGCCAAAAAGCAGTTCTGGATGCTTCGGGACTTCAATCTCTGGACACTGCGGGAGCCTGGGTTCTCGAGCGGCTCTATGTAAAACTCAAAAAACGCAACATTGCGGTCGAACTTACCGGTACAAAACAATCCTGGCATTCGCTGCTTATTACTGTGGGGAAGAGTTTTGCAAATAAAGATGACACGCTCAATGAGCCGAAACTGCCGGCCTATATCCGCTTTTTTTCGACGCTGGGCGAAAGGGTGATCAATAGTTATCACGATTTTTTACTCGCTATGGATATTTTGGGGGCTACGATTCGTGGCTCGCAAATGAAAAAAGGACGTGGATCTGGCGTAAGCCTTCCAGCTGTGGTGACGCAAATAGATCGAATGGGCGTTGGTGCTGTTCCTATCATCGTTCTTATGTCTTTTATTGTTGGTGCTATTATCGCTCAACAAGGGGCATTCCAATTACGTCTTTTCGGAGCTGAAATCTTTGTCGTCGATCTCGTTGGAATTCTGGTTTTCCGCGAACTCGGTGTTCTTTTGACAGCCATTATGATTGCCGGACGTTCCGGAAGTGCGATAACTGCCGAGATAGGGTCCATGAAAATGCGTGAAGAGACGGACGCGTTGAAAGTTATGGGATTAAATCCGATCGGTGTTCTGATTTTCCCGCGTCTTGTGGCTTTGGCAATTATTTTGCCACTTCTAACCGTTATTTCCGATCTCGCTGCGCTGGTAGGCGCTGGCGTGGTTGCCAATCTCTATTCGAATATTTCATATGAGGCTTTTATAACGCGTTTGAACGATGCTGTTTATACGACAACCTATTTTGCAGGACTTATCAAAGCACCTTTTATGGCGCTCATCATCGGCATTATCGCGTCTGTCGAAGGGATGAAGGTTGGCGGAAGCGCCGAGTCATTAGGGCAACGTGTAACAAGTTCGGTTGTTAAATCGATTTTCGTTGTCATTGTTATCGATGGCTTTTTTGCCATCTTCTATGCTGCAATCAACTTTTAAGAGGTTTTCAAGGTGAGAAAAGCCAAACGAAACCACTCGACATTGGATCTGACAACCAATGAAATTATCTCGGTTCGCGATGTTACAGTCCAATTTGGCAGCAAAAAAGTTCTTGATGGATTGAATCTGGATATTCATCGCGGAGAAATTTTGGGTTTTATCGGTCCTTCGGGTGCCGGAAAATCAGTTTTGATGAGAACTATTCTGGGGCTCAATAAAAAAGTATCGGGCCATATAAAAATACTGGGACAGGACATTGATGAAATTTCGGATCACGAAAAGGTCGAGATTGATATGCGAATGGGCGTATTATTCCAGCATGGTGCGCTTTTTTCAGCATTGAATGTTCTGGAAAATATTCAGGTTCCGATGCGGGAATATCTTGATTTGTCGCCAAAATTGATGGACGAACTGGCACGGCTCAAAATCTCGTTGGTGGGACTTGAAGCCGATACGGCGGAAAAATATCCTTCCGAGCTTTCCGGCGGCATGATCAAACGCGCGGCTCTCGCTCGTGCACTGGCGCTTGATCCCCATATTGTTTTTCTGGACGAACCGACATCCGGTCTGGATCCGATTGGCGCGGCAGATTTTGATCTTTTGATTGAAGATTTACGCGACACTATGGGATTAACTGTATATATGGTAACACACGATCTTGATAGCCTTTATGCTGTTTGTGACAGAATAGCAGTTCTCGGTCATAAAAAGGTTATGGTTGAAGGGACTATTGAGGATATGTTGAAGTTTGACGATCCGTGGGTTCAATCATATTTTCGCGGCAAACGCGCAAGACAGATTGTTCCTCGTGATCGACACCCTAGAACTGAGATAAAAGAGACGGCAGAGTAAGATGGAAACCAGAGCAGATTATGTGACAGTCGGTATCTTCACTGTGGTGACACTTATCGCTGCTTTTATGATCGTTTATTTCATAGCCAGAATGGGTGATTCCCATCAGCTCGAACCTTTGGATGTGCGTATCCCCGGTTCGGTTACGGGACTTGGTGAAAGCAGTCAGGTTTTTTTCAACGGCATTCGCGTTGGTACAGTGCGTAGGCTGGTGCTCGATGATACCAATCCTAATATGGTTATAGCGAAAACCGAAATTAATGGTACCACTCCTATAACGCGCTCCACAGTTGCTACTTTAGGCTTTCAAGGATTAACCGGCCTTGCTTTTATCGAGCTTAAAGGGGGGAGCCTGAAAGAACCGAATCTTTTGCAAGAGGCCAAGAAGGAAGATACAGTCGCTCGTATCGATGCGGATCCGTCGACATTCAACAATCTGTTGGCGACAGCACAAGACATATTTGCCCGTGCCAATTCCACTCTGGGCGAGATGGAGCAATTTATGAAAGATTCCCGTCAACCGCTCACCGAAACGATTAAAAATGCCCGCAATTTTTCGGATACGTTGAACAAAAACACCGATAATGTGCAGAAAATTCTTGATGATACCAGACAAATGATGTCGCGGCTTAATACGGCCTCGGAAAAAGCAGATTCTATAATGGCAAAGCTTGACAATATGCTTTCACCGGATAACCGGAACAGTGTCATTGTACAAGCCCAACAAACTTTAGCTTCTATTCAGAAAGCCGCCGACACGATAAATGAGCATATCGGTCCGATTGCGAATAATCTCGAAAGATTTTCGGGGCAGGGCTTGAGAAATGTCGAGGCGCTTGTCAGTGATAGCCGCCGTTCGGTTGATCGTATTGAAAAAGCAATATCCGATCTGGAGCGTGATCCTCAACGGATATTGTTCGGAGGTTCGGGAACTGTGCCACAATATGACGGGAGAACACGTCGATGATAATGGAAACGAAACACGTCAAACGGATTCTCGGGTATCCTTTGGGATTACTGTTGACGGCTTCTCTTCTTTCAGCATGTGGTGCGCCCGCACGTGATACCTATGATCTTTCTATCAATGAAGTTGCTGTTGCCGGAACGCCGAAACATCAAAAGATACAGATACTTGTTGAAAAGCCGGATGCGGTTAAAGCTCTCGACGGACAAGATATTGTTATCAAGCAGAATGGTTCCATCGCTTACCTCAAACGGGCACAATGGAGCGATCGTCTTCCTGATCTTGTTCAAGCCCGCCTTGTTCAGGCCTTTGACAATAGCAACCATTTTGGTGGCGTTGGACGGCCGGGTGATGGCTTGGCAATCAATTATCGTATCCTGACTGATATCCGGTCATTCGATGTCAATGTTGTTAACGGACACAACATTGCCACTCTGGAAATATCTGTAAAAATTATGGATGACAGAAACGGCAATATAACAGCTTCCAGAGTTTTCAAAACGCAAGCACCTGTTTCAGGTACAAATAATAATCAATATGCCGCAGCATTGGATAATGCCTTCAAGAAAATGACCAATGACATCGTAAATTGGACGATTTCGACTATCTGAAAAGTGTAGAATACTCGCCTTTTGTAGTGAAGACGTGCGAATTTTGATGACCAATCTTGGGGGTAAGGTTAAGCGAAAAGGATAGCCAACCCCCGTAGAACCAGTGCGAAAAAAATATTGCAAAATAAATGGTCAGGGTTTCGCGGAATTTTTCGCTGTAACCTATGTTATCGCTATCGAACGTTTAAGTCATTAACTGAATGCATTGACCAACAAGCGCCAGTACTGACTGCGTCAATTTTAGTGTCCTCGTTTTTGCTGTTTCATTCGCGGGATTCAGCAAT
Source organism: uncultured Bartonella sp. (assembly GCA_946480935.1). Classification (GTDB taxonomy): domain Bacteria; phylum Pseudomonadota; class Alphaproteobacteria; order Rhizobiales; family Rhizobiaceae; genus Bartonella. The sequence goes on from CAMLLT010000023.1 coordinate 9,384, forward strand.
CCTTGAACAGGTTCAATTAGGCTCAGTTTAAAACGCAAAAAGCGGTTATCTAGCCGATTTTCCGGTCGTCAGTTAACCCGTCAATCGAACAAGGCAGATAATAGTTCTTGAAGTCCGAGTAACACGGCTTGAGAAAAGGCTACACTTCATAGTCGAATTAAAAGCCTGAAGCGATATTAGTTTTAAGAAAGACGGCTTGTCAGGAGAGCAAAGAATTTTGCGCGTGTTAGCAGCTTGCTATCCTTTAACGAAATTTGAGAAGCTAACCGGATAGCAGTTTTTAAAAATAGAAATGAAATATTGAAAATCGATATTGCGCTATTTTCCGGATTTTCTGAAAACCGAAAGCTGTGTAATGTTTCGCCTTTCTATGGCGGGATTGTTTAACTATCGGCAAGTTGTTCAGTCAGAGCCTTCGCCGCCTATTTGATTGTTTTCTCAATGTTTTATTGACAATTTATAGCTTTAAAATTGATTTGTCTTGAAATGCTAGGGCAGGTGGACAAGAAATTCTGTCTTTGATTGTTCGTCGAGACAATTTGAAACGGCCTCTATTGAAAAAAACTGAATTTTCCAAAGCCGTGTTTTCCTTCATATAATGGTTTTGGGCTGCTTTTTCTGAAACTTTTGTTTCTGTCCAATTTAATGGCTGCCAATTATTCGCTGAGTTAAGTCTGTACTTACCCGCTTCAATTAACAAAAGCATTCAGGCTAATGATGAGCGGAGAATTCACGGTCCAATTCCGATCTGTTCGAATGATATTTTGCACATTAAAGCAAGGAAAATAGCGATAGCACGATAAACATTTAACGAGATGATCGTTCGTTTCGCTTCAGAAAAACTCACCTTGACCCTGTTTCAGACTTCCATAGCCATCAATTGATGGAAATGAACGATCAGGTAAAATAGGGCGGTAGAGACTGATGAAACCTGAAAAAGGCGCAGGCAAATCACCGACAAGGACAATTAACTTTATTGGAGGGACAAGATCGCGAGAAATGAAGTTGTAAACCGACGAATATGGAAAAGGGGAACTTGATGCTCCCCTTTCGATCAGATTACTGGATACGGCCACTGGCATGGGCAAGCATTGTATAAACCTTGCCTGTATCTGAAGTTAGATATTTCCTTATTGTTTCTCTGTCGCCGGTTTCCCGTGAGACATCGCGTAGCAGTTTCTCGAAATCTGCAATGTATTGGTTGACTGAACGGCGGAAGTCACTATCAACCAGATATTTTTGGCGGATTTTTTCGAATGTTTTCTGACCATTCAACGTGTAGAGCTTTTGTGTGTAAATATTCCGCTGTCCACGACGATAATGATCCCAGAGTTGAACCGCAGCATTGTGGTCAATTGCCCGGACAATATCAACAGATAGAGAATTCAACGATTCAATCACATGATCGGCAGGGCGCGGCTGGTCAACTTTGGTAAGGGTTGCAACACCCGCTTCATCCCCGCGAGAAGCTCGAGCCAAAAGATTTGATACCCAACCGTCTTTTCCAGGCGCCGTGGCAGTCTTTGGAGCCATCGACGGATTTGCGGTAAAATTCTGTTTGAACATAGCGGATGAACGTTGTCTGTCGTCAAAAACAGGGGGTTCAGCTTTCAAGCTTGGTGCCGACGTAGATGGCCGCGAAAAATTGCTGTTCTGCGCATTTTGTTGCATGAGCAGAGACAATTCCTGCAACGCTTTGATCTGATCGGCAACAGCATGACGCATTTGCTCAGCCGATTCCTTCGTTTGTGCAGGCAGCTGACGGATAGTGGTGTTCAAATTATTGCTTGTTTTCTCAAGCTCGCTCTTGATGGATTCTGTTGCGCGGCGAATTTCATCGGTAGCATTGGAAAATTTCGACGAGGCGACAACAACCATCTCGTTCAAACTCTGCTGAAGTCTGAACGCTGAATCGCGTGTGCTTTGGTCTGTTTCTTTCAATGCCGACCCAATAGCCTCTTCATAATGGGCAATGACCTGATTGATTTCTTCCGATTTGGACATCAATGCATCACTTAATTGAGCCAATGCATTTTGCTTTTCTTCAATCGTACCACTAAACGAGTTTTGTGATTGATTAAGCATATGAACAGCCTGATTGAGTACATTTGCGTGTTGATCAAGGCTTTGAGACATTTGATTTATTTGTTCAAGTGTGCCGCCAGACAAGCCTTGCAGAAGTTCAACGTTGTTGCCCAACATCTGTGTAGAATTGTTCAGATTTTCAGCAATCTGATTACTGTTCTGGTAGAAGCTATTGGCGGCTTCATTGAACTGTCCGTCAATATTCTGGATTGACGAGATCAAGCTATTGGCATTGGCACTGATATTCTGTGCAGATTGCTCCATCTGCATCAACAGTCCCGAAACATTGCCGATGAAATCATCCTTGACACCGGAAACCGCTTGAAGTGTTTCTGAAGTGCGTTGTGCCAAGGCATTCATCAAGGCATCATTTTGCGCTTGCATGCGTTGTTCGGCTTCTTGTGTTGCAGCGTTCAACTGATCATTGAACTGGGCTGCCAGATTACCGAGTGATTGGGTCGTCTGTTGAGCGGCCTGACCAAGGTTTTCAGCAACAGTTGTCAGTTGTTGGACATCACCGGCAATTTTGGTCGATGCTCCGTTAACGACATTATTGACGTTTTCGCCAATACTGTTCAGATGATAATCGATATTGGTTTGCAGTTGCTGCATCGTCTCATTCAGCAAATTGGAACGATCAGCTAATGATTGTTCTATAGATTGCGCTGAACTGGCTATAACCGAATTGAAACGTTCGGCCTGCTGATTGATAATTCCCTCGGCTTTTGCCATTTCACCGTCAAAAGATGTTGTCAAAGTCTGTCCGGCTTCATTAAAGCGTGTGGTGGCTTCATTAATTTTTGCATCAAGAGATGAAAGAATGTTGTCACCAGCAGCCGAAAGAGCTTGTCCAACCGACTCGGATTGTTCCGACAGGCTTGTAACAGCCCGTTTTCCGGAAGCAGATAGGACACTTTCGGCTTTTACAGCTACATCGGCAAAAGACGTCACAAATTCCTGTCCAAGATCAGCAATCTTGGTTTGCACCTTATCTGTTTCATTGTTCAGCGTCGACAGAATACCATCACTAATATTTGTGAGGGTAGACTGAAGTTTGGTTGCTTCCTCATTGAAGGAAGAGAGAACCTTATTGCCCGATTGTGACAACAAAGAAGATGCTTTGTCAGCAATATCGTTCAGTGAACCCTTTAAAGATTCATTTGAATCTTCAAGAATTGTCTTAGTTTTATCCGTTTGTTCGGCCAAGGATGTTGCCAAGCCATTTCCGGCAGACGAAAGGATGTCGGATGCTCTGTTTGTCGCTTCTGTCAGCCCATTTACGAGTTTATCGCTTGTCTCATTCAGCAACGAATGCGCTCTGTCGGTCTGGGATGTCAGGTTTGACACCAATTCACCACCCGATTGTGAAATCAATTCGGCAGCTTTTTTTGCTTCATCGGTGAATGTTTCGGACGCAGAAGTAATGTTGTCACGAAGCCCGCTAGCAAAAGACAAGGCCGATTCTTCCAACGAGCTTTTTACGTTCAGTATGCCATTTTCCAGCGCATTTTGTATTGTCTGGGTACGAGTGTCAAGAATAGTAGCCTGTTCTGAAAACGTGCGTTTAATGCCTTCATTGTTTTCGGCTACCACGTTTTTTAGCTCGTCTGATCTTTGTTCTAACAAGTTGCTTTGCGCTTCGAACGATCTCGACATTTCACCTAGCGTATTTGTAAAGTTATCCTGCAACTCTTTTGCGCGCTCGGTGATGATATTGGAATTGGTGGTCAATGTTTCATTCATGGACCCGATGCGCTGATCCATTGACGTTAACAATGAAGCATTTGATTCGGTCAGCGCTTTTTCAAGCAATTGTGTGTGATTTTTAAGAGTGTCTAAATGATTCGCAAACGTTGTTTTTAGTTCTTCACTATTGTTGGCGATTGAATCTTGCACTTTCAGTACTTGACTGCCGACTGTATCGTTGAATGCAGCGTCACCTTTCGCAATGACATCCTTGATATAATCGATGCGCTCTTCCAGAACACGTGCCTGATCGGCAAGAACTTCGTTCAGAGCGGAACTATTGACCGTAAGCGAATCTCTTAAAGCATCCGCTCTTGTGTCGATATTTCTGGTTTGTGTATCAATGAGCTCGTTGGCTGTTTCAAAACTCTTTTCAATAGCAGCCTGTAATGCGTTGGTGCGTTTTTCAATGCCTTCAACATGTTCGCGCGAGTGTAGATCGAGTGTTTCGACATTTTTGACTAAAACTTGTTCTATACTGCTAACATGCTGTGAAAGTACGTCCATTTGACCTTTCACCGCTTGAGCCAATTTGTCGGTTTCGCTCCCGAGCATTTCTGCTATGAGCTCTCGGCCTCCGGCCAACTGTGATTTGAATTCGTCAGAACGGCTTTTGAGCATTTCGCTAAGCGAGATATCGAGCCCTTTGACTTCATCGGCGAGCAATTTTTTGCTGTCATCAAATGTTGTCAAAAAGTCGTTACGACCTGCGGTAAATGTATTCGCAATCTCGATAGTACGAGCCTTGAGAGTTTCGTTGATTTGATTTGCTCTTGCATCAAGAACGCCACTCAGCTTTTCGGTGTTTTCTTCCAGCTCTTGAGCACGGTTGATAAAGGCAGAGATGATTGAATTACCACGTTCGTCGAGTGAATTGTCGACATCGGCAAGCCGTTTTTCAAACGCTGCAATCGCTTCTGTGGCTACATTGTCGAATTGTGTCGATAAAGTAGTGGCATGGTCACCCAGTTTTGAAATTTTTTCATTGAAATCGGAGAGAGCACGCTCGGTAGCAGCTTGCATCCGTTGACTGAGTGCTTCTGCGCGCTGTTCCGCTTCCTCGGCTCCTTGATTGAAACTCGTGGTAATTTTTTCGCTATTTTTTTCCAACCGTTCTGTAGCAGAAGTAACGCTTTGTTCGAGATTGGTATAAAGATCGGAATTCTGTCTTTGCAATTCTTCTGCAGTTTGGCGGAATTTGTCAGCAAGTTCGCCACTTACTCCTTCACCAACCTCCGCCAATCTGGCAACAAGATCTTCGCCTTGTTTCTGAAGTGTTTGAGTCAGTGTTTTTGCAACATTCTCGACATTCGACGAAATATTGGACGTGATGGCGCCAAATTCTTTACTCAATTCATTCTGTGTGCCGCGAATAGTGGATTGCACCCGATCGGCATGACCAAGAATTGCCTCGCGTTCGGTGCTCAGTTCGCTAATGAGATTATGAATACGCGATTCATTTTCTGTATAGGCACGTTCAAGATTTTGAACTTCACCCTGAATGAGTGCTTCGAGTTCCACAGCACGCGACAGAGTCCGTTCAATACCTTCGTTCATGGCAGAAACTTCCTGACGGATAGTTTTACCAAGCGAAACGGCTTGTTCTTCTGTTGCTTGCGGATGACTTAAACGCAAAGCGGCATCACTTACCGCTGCTGCGATATTCCGGAGTTCATTCGAGCGTTTGGAAAGCTGGGCAAATCCCCAGAACATTAAAATAGGAACAGCGGTTCCGGCAGCAACGGCCAGTCCGACCGGAGTGGCCGCAAATGCTGCAAGGCCGGCAGGAGCCAATGAGTTGGCAACATATGCACCGCCTGCTGCCCACAGAGCGCTCAGTGCCGTGGTGCTCCAATAAATACGCGATGGCTTGGTCGTATAGTTTCCGGAAGCCTTTATTAAATTGAGATCATCATTGGCAGGCTTCGGTGGATTGGCTACCAGACTGTCATGTACGGTACCGCCAGTCGATTCGCGGTCCGGTTTTTTGCCAAACAGGCTTTCAGCCACAGATTCATCTACAGTAGGGCTATTCGGGGCATTCAATCGGACTGAGGAAGCATTTTCAGCAGCAAGCTCTTCGGTTGCTTGCGCTATCTGCTCGGCGAGATCATCCAGGTCGATCAGGCCGTTGGTCGATTGGGCAGCACTCTCTTTTGTGGTGGCATTATCGAAATTGAAGTCTAAAGCCTCTTCGAGTGCTTCCTCGACTTCGACGTCAATTTTTTCTGCCTTGGTTCTACGTGCCATCTTAGCCTCTTTACTCTATACACATTGAAAGACGGTGGTACTTTCAATAAAGCATGCCTATCCTAACCTTTAAGGAATTAGAAAGGAATACGTTCTTGGCTAAAGTTTGAAAAGTTTTAAGATAAAGTTAACGACGCTGTCTTAGGAGCCTCTAAAAAATAAAAAAAGTAATATAAATCAATTATATAGGATGATTGGAAGTTGGTACATATATTGTTTATAAGTGAGGAAAACAACCAGCAATTTGCTGTGGATAGCTCATCAGACCTCACTCTGATGGAGGCTGCACTGGAAAATGACGTGCCTGGCATCATTGCAGAATGTGGTGGCGCATGCTCCTGTGCAACATGTCATGTCTATATAGATGACAAATGGAGGAACAGGGTAGGGGCGCCAAATATAATGGAAGATGATATGTTGGATTTTGCTTATGACAGACGCGAAAATTCCAGACTTTCTTGTCAAATTGTTCTCGATGAAAGTCTGGATGGACTTGTTGTTTACATTCCCGAACGTCAAAGTTGATGATTATTGCTTTGCTTGTTCAAGTTTTTGCAAACGCCCGACAAGTAAATTTATAAAGCGGTGATCGAAATTGACTGCCTCTGCACGATCAAACTGTCGTTGAGCATTTTCATGGTCGATCAGTATATTATAGGTTGTCTTTTCGATATCCTGCTTCAACAAATTGCAATTGGATCTGTAGGGAAGACTTTTTATTGAGCGTTCTATTTTTGTCGCATGGGAGCGGGCAATCACAATGTGACTTTCTTCATGGCGCTGGATGTCCCTCGACAATGTGTCCCATACGAGAGCCATTTCTATCGATTTGGTCGTTGAACGTTGTTTCCATCTAGGCAGAGACATTTTTGCATGAACATCGACACTTACATTTGCGACCTTGCAATAACGACCGTCCTGAACGAGTTTCAACCGCGGATCAAATGAAATTGTTGTGGCTCCGGGATGGCGGCTTCCGGTACTTTTAATATAGGGTCCCTTGTGTGCCAAGGCTTTATCAAGCTGGGCAGGGGTTGTGCCTGACAAGGTGTAATAGCTGACAGTTTTATAAATTCTGGCGGCTTCAGCCGTTACAGAAAACGGTATCAAGAAAAAACATGTAGCAGCCAAAGTACTGATCGTTTTTTTGAACATTTTAATCTCTGTCGTTAAAAATAGTAAACTTCTGTGATCATTCACATGAATATGCTAAAAAAGCGTCTACAAAATAAGACAATCCTAAAGCAAGCGAAATTTAATATGAAAAACTTCTGGTCGATTGGTCATAATAAAAGAATTTCACTTCATCCCTCATCTGTTTTGATGGGCATCTTGAACGTGACTCCGGACTCCTTTTCAGATGGGGGGGAACATAATTCTTTGCAAGAGGCCGTTAGCTTTGGTCAAAAAATGATGGATGATGGTGCTTCCATTATCGATATCGGAGGCGAATCCACCCGACCGGGATTTGATGCTGTCAGCGTAAAAGAAGAACAAAATCGTGTATTGCCGGTTGTCGAAAAATTATCCGGAAGAGATGAGACATTTTTATCTATCGATACATATCACGCGGAAACTGCATATCGTGCCTTGAAAGCGGGCGCACACATTATCAACGATATTTGGGGCTTGCAAAGGGAACCCGAAATGGCCGAGATTATCGCTTCGGAGCGAGCGGGCGTCGTCATTATGCACAATTCTCGTGAACGCGACGTTTTGACTGACATTATCGAAGATCAGAAATTCTTTTTTGATAAATCTTTGGAACTTGCCAAAAAGTCCGGCATTGCCGATGACGCTATTGTACTTGACCCCGGATTCGGGTTCGGTTTGGATTTTCATGATAATCTTGTTTTATTGAACCGCGCATCGGAACTTCATATGTTCGGTTTTCCTTTACTGGCTGCTACTTCGAGAAAACGTTTCCTAGGCACTCTCACCGGTCAGCAAGACGCGAAAATGCGCGATATAGCAACGACAGCAACCTCCGTTTTATTGAGACAAGCGGGTTTTTCCATATTTAGAGTACATAATGTGATGATGAATAAGGATGCATTGGCTGTTGTAGACGGGATCGAAGGCGTAGCATGCAACTAGCTTATAAGAAAAAAAGTTCCGATAATATTCCCAACAAAGCCTGGCTGGGGCTAGGCGGCAATATCGGGGATGTTCCATCTACTTTGAAATTTGCTCTTGCCGATATCGAACATTCTTCGGAAAATCGTTTGATATCTGTTTCATCCTTCTATCAGACACCCCCATGGGGCAAAATAGACCAAAACCTGTTTGTCAATATTTGCTGTGCAATCGAGACAGTTTTTGATCCGGAAAATTTGTTACAATTCTGTTTGGATATCGAAAAAAAATATGGTCGGGAAAGAAAAATAAAATGGGGGCCGAGAACTCTCGATATAGACTTGCTTGCTTACCAAAATATTCCTCATTATCAGTCGGAAACTTTGACATTACCGCACCCGTTGATGACTGAAAGAGCGTTCGTTTTAGACCCTTTATGCGAAATAGCGCCGACTCTCGTTGTTAATGGCCGCACTATCAAGGAGTGGAAGAAGGACTGCGCAGATGATGGCATTGTGATACTTCCGACACACTTCACAATGAGATGACTGTCATTTCACATAATAATGATGACGCAGGAGAAAAAAATCGTTAAAGGGCTTTATAAGTTCGATCGTGTTTAAAGCATCGTCGAGTAGCTAAGCTGAGGTGCCCGTATGTCAAGCGTATTTCTGAAATCCATCTTTATCTTCGCCGGTGTTGCACTGTCCGTTACCGGATGTACTACAACGCAAAACTCGACAACCGCGACGAATTCTCTGACAACTGCTGTTGCAAGCAATCCGGCACCGAAATTTCCTGCATTTACAGCTCCAACACGCAGCGTAGCTCCCGATCTTGCACAAGCTTGTATCAATAGCGCAGCAAATAAGTATTTTTTACCTACGCGCGTTATTAAAGCGGTTGATTCTCGCAAACCGGGAGATGGCTCGACACAGGTCATCCTCAAAGTTGATTTACGTGATGCTGTTTGTACCGTCAGTGCTGGAGGTGTCGTAAAATCGGTGATTGACACATCACCGAAAAGCGCGGATCAGATAGCTGCTGAAGCTCAAGCAGCTGCGGGAACCAAAGCTTTATCGCAAAATACGACGGAAACGACTGTTGTCAGGACTCCTAAGAAAACTACATCGACAACGAAAACCTCTACCGGCGTTAAAAAACGGACACAGGCGACAGCAGCCTCAGGGCAATCATTATACTAAAAGATTGACCGGTATAGCGTTAATGGCGGCATAGCATTAATATAAAGAGCGGTCGGGATTTTATCTATCCGGATAGGAACGGGGTGTATAGGTCCACACTTTGTCGGCCCTTTGAAAACGACGTGTTTGACTTGAACCAATGATAACCACAGAACGACTCGTAATGTCGCTGATGTTCAAGTCGGCAAGTGTCGTTATCAAAGTCTGTTCGCCGGTGCGTCCGATATCGGTTCCTATCATAACAATCCGGTCGGCAGGGCAAAGCCGGTTCAATATACGAAAGACATCAACAATTTTCGTCGGGCGAGCGCGTGATACGGGGTTATAGAGTGCCAACACCATATCCGATTTTATTGCCGCAA
>CAMLLT010000024.1 GCA_946480935.1 uncultured Bartonella sp.
CAGAATGATTCCGGCAATTTTAAGTAAGATCGATTGCACTATCCAATCATTTTAAGAGCTTCAAGCACTTCCTCACTATTATTTATGATCTTGTTATATTTTTCTCTCAAGAGAAGCGAAATATCGATCTACCAGAGATTTTCGCAATTTAGCAAACCGGTTTCCATATCGGAGTGGTTTGATTTCCTTGGGAGGTATCATTTTTCTCTAAAATTGTTTTTATCGAAAAGTCCGGCAATAGATCAGCTCCCGATTTCCGTTAAAATACGATAAATCAGGTACAAGGGATTGTCCGGTTTTATTCGAGGAATGAGGTTTAAAATGGCAATGAAGCCGAATGGCAATTGAGCCAATCGGCTGCATTGAATTTTCAATTTTGTTTTGATTTCAGATCTGCCACATTGTCTTGACCGGTTTTGCGAAATTCTTCCGGATTGAAATTATACACTGTCGAACAGAATTCACATTTTACAGTAATTCTGCCATGTTCGATGCTGGAGTTTATCTCCTCTGCCGTGAAAGTATTCAACACATTTTCTATTTTTTCACGCGAGCATGAACATTGATCAAGAATAGCTCTAGCATTGAAAACTCTGACCCCATGTTCATGGAATAATCGGTACAAAAGTCTTTCTGCACCCACCTGCGGATCCGTCATCTCGGAACTTTCAATCGTGTCAACAAGTGCCTTGACTTCTGTCCAGTGATCAAGATCGGTCTTCTTATCAATTTTCTTGGTCGTTTGGCTTTCGATGGAAGACTTCGGAAGATGTTGGACAAGCACACCGCCAGCCCGCCAGCTCTCTCTTGAATGGCCGTTTTCATCGCGGTCGAAAAGTGTTGCAACACCAAGTTTGACTTCGGTTGGAATCTGTTCCGATTGTTTGAAATAGTTACGCGCTATTTCTTCCAGACTCGAACCGTCAAGTGCAACAATACCCTGATAGCGTTGCATATGTTCGCCCTGATCGATTGTGAGTGCCAAAGTTCCTTTGCCAAGAAGTTCTTCGGGTGCATCGTGACCGGAAGCAACAGCCTCTTCAAGTTTCTTGTCATCAAATCTTGCATAAGCGCGCAAACTGGATGGAGTTTTAAAATCGCATACCAGAAGATTGACCGGTCCGTCAGAACTGGTCTGCAAAATGAATTTTCCATCAAATTTCAATGATGTACCGAGTAAAACGGTCAAAACCATAGCTTCAGCCAATAATCGCGCTACCGGCTCGGGATAATGATGGCGCGACAAAATGCTGTTGACGGCAGTTCCCAACTGTACCGCGCGCCCACGTGCATCAAGGTCTTCCACCTCGAAAGGCACAACTGCATCATCGCCAGCAAAATTGAAATCACCAAGGGAAGGGCTTTTTTTACCTTGAGCCGGTTGGTCGTTTACATTCATTTCTTTTATCAAAACCGCGTTTCCTTAAAGACTGCCAGAGTATTATAGCCAAAATGGTTCTGATTGATTTTACTTTAAAAAGCAAAGATGCTCCGGCACAATGAAGTCTCTGAACATATTGTTCAGATGAATACTTCATAATGCCTGAAGCTGATAAAACAGTAGAACCTTTTGCAAGTAGCCTTATAGATAGGAATTATTTTAACGTCTGCAAGCACCACTCCAGAACAGCTTTTTGGGCGTGCAAGCGGTTTTCTGCTTCGTCAAAGACAACGGAATGCGGTCCGTCAATGACTGCGTCGACAACTTCTTCGCCACGGTGGGCAGGAAGACAATGCATAAACAAGGCATCCGGCTTTGCCAAATTCATCAATGCTTCATTGACTTGATAGGGCTGGAAAACACTGCGTCCACGGGCGCGGAATTCCTGCCCCATGGATACCCATGTGTCGGTAACAATACAATCGGCATTTGTAGCGGCCTCTTCAGCACTATTGGTGAGAACAATGTCTGCACCATGTTGACGAGCCCAATCAACATATTTTTGTTGCGGTTCGCTGCCTTTGGGTGTTGCAATTCTCAAATTGAATTTGAAAAGTGCGGATGCTTCAATGAAAGAATGCAAAACATTGTTCCCGTCGCCCATCCACGCGAAAGTTTTGCCGGTGATTGGTCCGCGATGTTCTTCATAGGTCATAATGTCAGCCAAAATCTGACAAGGATGGGTATCATCTGTCAGGCCATTGATAACAGGAACACCGGCATATTCTGCGAGTTCCAGCATTCTGGTATGAGCCGTTGTCCGTATCATGATAATGTCGACGAAGCGGGAAATTACACGAGCTGTATCGGCAATTGTTTCGCTATGTCCAAGTTGCATTTCCGAGCCGGTGAGCATAATCGTCTCACCGCCCAATTGATGCATCGCGACATCGAATGATACGCGTGTGCGTGTTGACGGTTTCTCGAAAATCATGGCGAGTGTTTTGCCGATAAAAGGTTTTTCCGATTGGCCTTTTTTAAGAAGTGCCTTGACCTTTTTGGCGTGCTCGATGATGTTGCGGGCAGTTTCCGGTGAAAGAATGGACAAATCAGTAAAGTGGCGAATATTTTTCGTCATAATATCAAGCCTATTTTTGTTTGTGGGCATTAGAAACGAGCTGGACAGCTTTTTCAATTCGGTGAAGGCCATCGCGAATTTCATCTTCGGTGACAGTCAATGGCGGCAAAAGACGAATAACATTGTTTCCTGCACCAACGCCTAAAAGTTTTTCGTCACGCATAGCGGCAATAACTTCAGTGTTTTTAACAACACATTTAAGTCCGGTTAAAAGTCCTACTCCACGAATTGACTCTACGACATCGGGGAAACGGTCAATAATGGAAGCCAATCCTTGTTTGAATAGATTAGCCATGGCATTGACATGGTCGAGAAAGCCGTCAGCCAACATGACATCAAGCACCGCATTGGCCGCAGCCATTGCAAGAAGATTTCCACCAAATGTCGAACCATGGGTCCCCGCTGTCATGCCTTTGGCTGCCTCTTTTGTTGCAAGGCAGGCACCAATTGGAAAACCACCACCAAGACCTTTGGCAAGCGCCATGATATCCGGTTTTATTCCCGACCACTGATAGGCAAAAAGTTTGCCTGTCCGCCCCATGCCGGTTTGGACTTCGTCTACAATGAACAACAATCCGTTTTCATCACAAATACGGCGCAATAATTGCATGAATTGCTTTGGCACCGGACGCAATCCGCTTTCGCCCTGAATAGGTTCAATGAGGAGGGCAGCCGTCTTTTCACTAATTGCAGCACGCAATGCTTTTTCATCGTCGAACGGAATTTGTATAAAACCTTGAGCTTTCGGTCCAAAACCTTCAAGATATTTTTCTTGACCACCGGCGGCAAGTGTCGCCAGTGTGCGGCCATGAAAAGCACCTTCAAAGGTAATAATTTCGTAGCGTTCGGGATGTCCGCTTACATATTGATAGCGTCTTGCGGTTTTGATGGCGCATTCCATTGCCTCGGCCCCCGAATTACAGAAAAACACTTTATCCGCAAAGCTATTTGCACAAAGTCTTTCAGCAACTTTTTCCTGTTCAGGTGACTGGAACAGATTTGATACATGCCAAAGCTTGTTGGCCTGTTCTTCAATGGCTTTGACAAGCTTGGGGTGGTTATGTCCAAGAGCATTGACCGCAATGCCGGAAGTAAAATCGAGATAGCGCTCGCCGTTATCCGAGATAAGCCAGGCACCGTTTCCTCGTGTGAAGCGCAAACCGATACGTGCAAAAGTATCATAAAGTGGTTGCGCATTGTTTTGGGTCATTGCCTGGTCTCCTATCCATTATATAATTTATGTCGGCTACCGAAAATCGGATAAACCGGTTTTGGCTATAGCATAGACGATCATATCGCTGTTTTTCTGAACGAAACGTTAGGTTTTTGAAAAACAGTGCTTTTATCCAAGATAAAACATCAACAGCGCCGTGTTTCGTCACGACGCTGTCGAAATCATTCATTTTCACTATCCTGCCTGTCTGGAAAAAAGTCAATTGATGCCTTTGAAAGACCATAATCAAAATTTATCTTGCAAAAATCGATTTTTGCGTCTGCAAATTTTCCCTTTTTGAAAAAAGTGATTCGCAAGTTGGGGAAAACGTCGCAAAACACCTATATAAGCACATGTAGACTCTTGTCAGGGAGTCATCGCGTATAGTAGTAATTTGGTAAAACTGGAACATTTCGGTTCTGTTGGGTAAATATCATAACAAGTATGACTGTTTTTGCGCTTTTTAGCGCATTGATGGATTCCGGCAAAAATCGAGATGACAAAGTGAATGGTCATGCCACCTGAAAGTGAAGGGGCGTTGATAGAAATTAAGAAACGGAGTGCCGGTATGAACTGGACAGATGAACGTGTTGAACTTTTGAAAAAGCTTTGGAGTGACGGGTTGAGTGCCAGCCAGATTGCTGCCCAGCTTGGCGGAGTTAGCCGTAATGCCGTTATCGGTAAGGTTCATCGATTGAAATTGTCAGGGCGCGGCAAAACAACAAAAGCAACGCCGCGCACAAAGAAGCCGGTAGAAACAGTTGTCAATAATGGAACACAGGCACCACGTGCTCCCCGCAATACGCCGGTAGCGCCAGTTGCCGCTGCTGTTGCGGCATCAGCCAAAAAACCACAGCCTTCAACGATCGGCGCCACAGCTTTGAAGCTGGATTTTGTTGCCGATGCGGTTTCCGAAGTGGAAGAGCAGCCTTCAACTGACGTTGTTGTGCCGATGTCACGACATTTGAGCCTTTTGCAATTGAGTGAAAATACGTGCAAATGGCCTGTTGGCGACCCGCTGTCGGATGACTTCTATTTCTGCGGTGCTGATGCGGGAGAGTCAGGTCCCTATTGCGCTTTCCATGCAAAACTTGCTTTCCAGCCGGTTTCGGAACGCCGTCGCGTAAGAGCTTGAACGCCGATATAGAAGAGTATAAATTACTAATAATTAGAAAAACCTTGGAATGTTTATTCCAAGGTTTTTTTATTTATTAGAAAAAAAGAACTGTATTTTCTTCAAATTTAATATTCAATTTTATAATTTTAGATCTCTCCAAAAGGAAGATTTAAAGTGAATAAAATTGATTCAATCGTGAGCTATGACGCACCGCATTCTTGCAGCCGTGAATGGCTTAAAAAAGCAATAGAAATCATCGAGGCGGAAATAAACCGTTCGGCGGACACGCATCTCATCCGTTATGATTTACCCTCTTCATGTGGGATAACGCTCTATTTGAAGGATGAATCCTGTCATCCGACAGGTAGTTTGAAACATCGTTTGGCGCGTTCGCTTTTCCTCTATTCACTTTGCAATGGAAAAATTGGCCCCAAGACGACAATTGTCGAGGCTTCGAGTGGTTCGACAGCTGTGTCGGAAGCCTATTTTGCCAAATTGATCGGTGTTCCTTTTGTGACAGTTATTCCGAGGACAACCTCACCACAAAAAGTCGCAGCCATAGAAGCATATGGCGGCAATGTTCATTTTATCGACGATCCGAAATCGGTTTATTTAACAGCTGAAAACCTCGCTGACGAATTGGGGGGCTATTATATCGACCAGTTCACTTTTGCCGAACGGGCAACCGATTGGCGTGGCAACAATAATATAGCCGATTCAATTTTCTGCCAGATGGCCAAAGAACCGCATCCCGTTCCGCAATGGATTGTTGCAAGTGCCGGCACAGGCGGAACATCGGCAACATTGGGGCGATATATCCGGTATCGGAAATTTTCCACGAACCTTTGTGTGGCGGATCCGGAAGCTTCGGTTTTTCACCTCCACTATGCCGACCGTTCGATAAAGGAAATAGAGTCATGTCGTTCAGTAATTGAAGGTATCGGGCGCGCCCGTGTCGAGCCGTCATTCATGCCGGACGTGATAGACCGGATGATTTCGGTTCCCGATCAGGCAAGTCTTGCAGCTATGCGCGTTATAAGTCGCCTTATCGGTCGCAGTTGCGGCGGGTCAACCGGAACCAATGTCTATGCAGCCGCAGAACTTATTTCCGATATGATTAAAAATCATCAACAGGGCTCGTTAGTGACATTGATTTGTGACAGTGGGGAACGTTACCGGTCAACTTATCTTGACGATCAGTGGCTCGCTAAAAAAGGTTTTGATATCTCCGGTGATATGAAACGTCTGGAACAACTCTTTGTAGAAGGGAAACCTTTCTGATTGTCGGTTTTTGCCTTTAACCGGTTTTTGTAGCACAAGCCGCTTGAAGCCATTTTGCCGGAAGCCATTTTTCCGGCTGAAACCATTTTCGTATGCTTCGGGGTGGTCCTTGAGCGGTACTTGAAGAATAAAGCGCTCCCATCAGCTCGGAAAATTTTGCCAAGACAAAAATTTGACCGAAAAAGTAATGGTGTTCAGTACTTTACCGCCACCTGATCAATGATGACGATTGATCACAATGAAATTTTATTCCGCTCGAAAAATGACAATTACTTATATGGGCGACAAGTTTTACCTGTCGGGCGTTCTGTTTTATCCGGTAGACGTGATGCAAGGGACAAGACAAGTTTGAAAATGGCGATGAGCACGAACACATATAGCGCATGATAGGCAGCCTGTTCCGGCATCTTTTCAGCACAAAAAAGTTTTGAAAACAAAGCGCCGAACAGGTTGAAGCTCACTGTCGAATTTGAAATAGCAGTAAGTCAGTAGGTTGTTTTTTCAATTTCCGGTATTGATAACCGAGCTCACAACAATATCGTCACGTTGTTCGATGCTGACCCATTTTCCGGGAGATTGTGTCGACTGACGTTTGAGATATGTATATTCAGTGTCTTTCCAGTTGAAGACTTCATCACGCAAATTGTCGAGTACAAAATCGCCGCGATCTGTTCGTACAGTCAAAACAGCATGACCTTCGCCGTCAGGTTTACGCACAACGGTAATAAGCAGACTGGCAAGCGATATACCTTTGTCATGTAATTCTTTCTGCTTTTCAAGAACATAATCTTCGCAATCGCCAGCGTTTACCGGATAGGTCCAATATTCTTCCTTGCCATAAAGTTCCATGTCCGTTGCGGGAGTAATGCGGGCATTAACACTATGATTGACGTCAAGCATCATATCCCAGACATTTTGAGTTAGTTTTACAGGCTGGAGAATGGTATTGCGAATTTTGCATTCTTGCGGCAAGCGTTCACAAAATTCGTAATGCCCAATAGGCTGCGATGTTTGGCCGCTTACGGTCATAAATTCACCAGCCGCCTTTGCCGCTGATGTCAGTCCGACAAACGTTAAAAACGCCACTCCGAATAATCTGAACGCAAACACCATTTTTGTACTCAATTTAACTTTGCACGATAAAGATCGTTAACAAAAAGTTAAAATCCAAACTTGCTTGCTAGTCAATGACCGGAATGCAACACTTTATTAAGATTTATATTATGGTTAAATTTGTAAATTGTTTATTTTCAATGAGTTAGCGTTTTAATATGGTTAATATAATTTTTTATGTTGAAAAAACGTTATTACAGGACGGTTCATAAAAAGCGTGTGATAGCTTTTAGTGTTTTCTTGAAAAAGCTGAAATATAGCCTATTCATGCGTAAAAAATCACTTATATGGATGGTGTTAATCCTTTAAGGGGAAAGGCATTCGGGAATTGAGAGTATGTGAATGGGCGATTTGATTAAACGAAAAGCAACTATAGACGATATAGATGCACTTGTAGCTATCGAAGAAGCCTGCTTTGACAGCGACAGAATATCGCGTCGTTCTTTCCGTACATTAATTGATCGTCCGACAGCAAGAACGATTGTTGCCGAACTTGATGGAACAATCATTGGTTATGCAATGATTTTGTTTCGTAAAGGCACGGCACTTGCGCGCCTTTACTCGCTTGCTGTCAAACCCGGCGGCAAAATAAAAGGTGTCGGCTCTCAACTATTGGATGCAGCAGAGCAGGCGGCTTTTGATGAAGGGCGCGTTTATATGCGCCTTGAAGTTCGCGAAGACAATAACCGCGCAATCAAGCTTTATGAACGCTTTCACTATCGACCGATCGGCCGTTATCTTGATTATTATGCCGATCATACTCCAGCCTTGCGTTATGAAAAGACCTTGCGTGGTGATACACCGGTTGAAACGTCTGTCCCCTATTATCAACAGACTTCGGAATTTACCTGTGGCGCTGCCTGTCTGATGATGGCACTCAAATATTTCGATCCGCAATCGCGCCTTGATCCTGTGTTCGAGCTTAGACTGTGGCGGGGTGCAACAACTGTTTTCATGCTTTCGGGGCCGGGCGGATGCGAGCCTTTCGGTCTTGCTGTTCTTGCCCATAAGTATGGTTTGAAAGCTGAAATCATTGTCACGAGCTATGAATTTCTATTTATCAATTCGGTGCGCGATCCCAAAAAACGCGAGATAATGGAAATTGCCCAGACCGATTTTCGCGAGCAGGCTGACGCAGCCCACATTCCGGTGCGGATTGCAGCTTTTACCCTTGATGATATTCGTGCCGCGCTTGCACGCGGGGCGCTGGTGCTTGTGCTTATCAGTTTCTATCATATGTTCGGGGAAAAAATTCCCCATTGGGTATTGGTTCATGGTGATGACGGAAGTCATTTTCTTATTCATGACCCCTGGGTGGAGGAAGAAGAAGGTGAAACAATTGCCGATTCTGCAAACCTGCCTTTGAATTATGAAGTATTCGATCATATTGCGCGCTTTGGAAAAGACGGTTTGCGCGCAGCCGTCATATTGGAGAAAAGCTAGTTTTCTATGACTATTTGTGTAATTCTTGCTGGACGAGTGTCTGACGTTGATAATGGTGCGACGACGCACAAAGTCATGACACATCGTGACTATTTGGCCAATCCTGCGCTATTTGCCGGTCAACGCCCCCGTATTATCAACCTGTCACGTTCTTACCGCTATCAAAGCCGCGCTTATTATTGTTCGCTGCTTGCCGAAGCGCGCGGCCATCGTGTGTTGCCCTCGGTCGAAACCATGATCGACCTGTCGGAACGACGGTTATATAAAAAATCCATTCCCGAGCTTGAAGATTGTCTCAACAAAGCCCTGAAAGGTGACGGTACACGCGCACCGGAAATCATCAGGGTATTTTTTGGTATTGCCGATAGTTCAGATGACATAAAGGGTGACCGTTTTGAAAAATTCGGCCACCTTTTGTTTGACTGGTATCGGGCTCCGGCATTGGAAGTTCACGTTATACCGGGTGAATGGGCACGCATTCACAAAATATGTTTTGCCAATTGGCAAAAGCTTGAAGGTGATAGCCGCGATGCTTTCTATAAGGCGATGGAAACTTATACGACACGGGCCTGGAAAGAAGCCCGCCACAAAGTTCCGCCGCGTTGGACATTTGCAGTTTTATGCAATCCGGAAGAAGAGTTGCCGCCAACAAACGTTGCCGATTTGAAACATTGGGCAAAAATTGCCGCCCGCCTAGGTGTGGAAGTTGAACCGATCGGCGCAAGAGACCTTGCCCGTCTTGCCAATTTCGACGCGCTTTTCATTCGCGAAACAACCAATATATCCAACCACACCTATCGTTTTGCCCGTCGTGCGGAACAGGAAAATATGCCGGTTATCGACGACCCGATGTCGATGATCAGGTGTACGAACAAAGTCTATCTCGACGAATTAATGCGGGCAAACGGTGTGCCGGTTCCCCCCACCGTGATGATCGGTGGCAATGATGATCTCGTCAGAGCGGCAGATACGCTCGGTTTCCCGATGGTGTTGAAAATTCCGGATTCATCATTTTCACGCGGGGTGAAACGCGTAGGCTCAATGGAAGAATTGCGTCGCCTTGCCCATGAATGGCTCAAAGATAGTGATCTTTTGCTGGCACAAAAATATTTACCGACCAAATTCGATTGGCGTGTCGGTGTATTGGGTGGCAAGCCGCTTTTTGTCTGCCAATATGAAATGGCACCCCACCATTGGCAAATCATCAAACATGATCCGAATGGCGGAGAACCCCTGGAAGGTGGGTTCAAAACCTATGCTATTCCGGATGCTCCGCCGGCAGTTGTCGAGATCGGGTTGAAGGCGGCCCGTTGTATCGGTGATGGCCTTTATGGTGTTGATATTAAAGAAACCGATGAAGGTATTGTGGTCATTGAAGTGAACGACAACCCCAATATCGAACACGGTGTCGAGGATTTAGCCGAAAAAGATGATGTCTGGATCAACCTCACGCGCTGGTTTATCGAGCGCCTCGAACGTTAATTAAAAAACTAACGTTGATTTAAAAGGCTTGATGTTGATTTGAAGACCTGAAGAGAAAAACCGGCAATGCGTTGCCGGTTTTTTCATATTTAGTCAGAATTCTGTTTATCTCATTGCCAAGCAAAACGGCTCTTGGGCCGTTTCTTCAAAATATCGTTTTTAGGTGAAATATGAGTGAATTCCTGTTTCCCTTGAGCCAAAAAACAAAAATTGAAAACCACAAAGGGCGATATGATGACATCGCTGTTTTGGGTTAAATGACGCTTTATCCATTATACGGGAAGCCATCAGGGTGTAGAATGATCTGCCGAAGAAGTGTTGCTATCCAGCGCCTTTTCAATCTGTGGCAATGTTTCATCTTTAAAGATTTGCGGCGTTAATGGCCCGATATGTTTATAAACAATAATGCCTTGCCGGTTTAAAAGAAAAGTTTCCGGTGGTCCGTACACGCCCCAATCAATGGCTGCGCGGCCACTTTGGTCAAAGCCGACGAGCTTGAAAGGATCTCCGAAATTATCAAGAAAGCGTATGGCATTTTCCTGATTGTCTTTGTAATTGACGCCGACAAGATCAAAGCGGTTGTCTTTCGAGATTTCGATAAGGGTGGGGTGTTCGTCACGGCATGGCGGGCACCATGACCCCCAGAAATTGACAAGCGTAACGCGCCCCTTGAAATCTTCGGGGTTGAACGAGCCGGTTTGACCGAGTAGAGGCAAGCGGGTTGCAGGTGCAGGTTTGCCGGCAAGAGCATTGGGAACAAGATTGGCGGTGTCCGGATTGGTTGTTTCCATATGGCTGAACATGATAACAACCAGAACAACAAACAGGATGAATGGCCCGAAAAGGGCAATCATCACCGGAACACTCATTTTTCTTTTAGGCGCGTCCATGATCTTCACGATTTTACTTTGTTGGCACGGATGGCATTTGACTGTTCAAGTTTTTGAAGCCGGGCTTTTTGATGACGACCATTAAGAACAATGTATAAAACCAGCAATAACAGGACGACGGCCGAGACGACATAGCTCATGGTGACAATCTGGCTATGGTCGAAATGCCCCAGAAATATGTCGATACGATCGGAAATGCCGGTTGCACTTTCAGTGGTCATTTTACATTTTCCTTCTGACGCAGGCGCCGCGCAGCCATTCTTTGCATTGTTTCCACACGCCGACGGGTAATTTCGGTACGCATACTCGCAAGATAAAGGGCAAAAAATGCCAATGTGAAACCGATTGCCATGGTAAAGAGCGGCCATAACATGGCGCTATCAATAGCCGAGCCACCTTTGCGAAGAATGGAGGCGGGTTGATGAAGTGTGTTCCACCATTCGACGGAGAATTTGATGATCGGTATGTTGATAAAGCCGACAAGTGTCAGGATCGCGGCGGCTTTTGCTCCTTTTGTTGCGTCGTCAAACGCCCGTGAAAGCGCAATAATAGCGAGATAAATCAGAAACAACACAAGCACGGAAGTAAGCCTTGCATCCCATTCCCACCATGTGCCCCATGTTGGCCGTCCCCAGAGGGAGCCGGTTACAAGGGCAAGAGCGGTAAAAGTTGCACCGATCGGAGCGGCACTTTTAAGCGATACATCGGCAAGAGGATGACGCCAGACCAGAGTTCCGAGTGCCGAAACGCTCATTAAAGTGTAACAGAACATGGAAAGCCAGGCAAAAGGCACATGAAGATACATGATGCGCACTGTCATGCCTTGCTGATAATCGTCGGGCGAACGCATGACCATGAAAAGGCCGCAGGCGAGAACAATAACAGCAACAAGGCTAAGCCACGGCAGAACTTTACCGCTCAGCCCCATGAAACGGGTCGGGTTGGCTAATGATTGCAACCAGTTTGTCTTTTTTTGTATCAATTCCATGATATCCCTTATTATCGGGTTTTGTTTTTGTCGCAATTATCTTTCTTTATTCAGTCCAACATATGACACCAATCTGACAAAGATGTGATGTCTAGTCCGATAATGAAGCAAGTGTCAAAGCCGCAGCCAATGGGCCGAGAATTGAGAAGAACAGTGACAGAGCGATCAAAAACAGTAACGGATTTATAAACGAAATGCCCGGAGCAGTGGTTGCATAGGCTGCGGATACACCGAAAATCATAACCGGCACGGCAAGCGGCAAAACAATAACCGATATTAATACGCCGCCGCGCGGTAGCGAAGTTGCAAGCGCCGCACCGACTGCACCAATCAGGGTAATCGCAGGTGTACCGCATAAAAGTGTGAGCATAAGACCGCCTATTGCTGTTCCACCAAGACCGAGCATCAATCCAAGCACAGGAGTAAAAAGAATGAGCGGCAGAATGGTTCCACACCAATGCGCCAAGCATTTTGTAAATACGATCAGACTCAAGCTTTTTCTATGTCGCGATAATATCAGTTGATCAAGGCTGCCATCATCACGGTCGGTCTGGAACATGCGGTCCAGTCCAAGAAGGATTGATAGCAGTGCTCCAATCCACAGCATTCCGGGACCAATGCGGGATAAAATTTCCTGATCAGGTCCGACAGCAAACGGAGTTATGATAATAATTGCTGCAAAAAACAGAAGTCCCGTGAGCAAGGAGCTTCCCGGACCAAAGGCAATTCGCAAATCGCGCAAAAAAAGAGCTTTCATAAACTGTCCTCGAAATCGGGAAGGTAATCGTCAAGGAGAATATGACGATTTTCTTCTATGCCAAGCGGTAAATGGGTTGCGGCAATAATCATGCCCGAACGGTTTCGGTGCTCTTCCATAATCTTTGCAAAAATTGCACTTGCATGTTTGTCGAGTCCGGATGTCGGCTCGTCGAGAAGCCATAAAGGTTGATGGGATAATAACAATCGCGCAATGGCAACGCGTCTTTTCTGTCCGGTTGACAGGACACCGAAGGGAAGATGCTCGGTTCCTGAAAGTTCGACCTCAGCGAGTGCTTCGATCGGCGACAAAAGCCGCGAGGAATCAAAATCCGACCAGAATTCGAGATTTTGCAAAACGGTCAAATGCGTTTTCATGGCGTTTTGACTGCCAAGATAATGGCTGACAAGGGAAACGGGAAAGCGTTGATCACCTTCTTGTGCTGTGACTTCTCCTTCATTGGCGGGCAAGAAGCCAGCAATGATTCGCAGCAAAGTAGACTTGCCGATACCATTTGGGCCGGTAATTGTGAGCAATTCTCTATCGTGGATTGTAAAGCGCAAGTGTTGAAACAACACCTCTTCACCACGTTTTGCACTCAGATCAACTGCTGTTATTTTCATGTAACCACCGGATTTTGCTTAACCTTTCTTAAGATGGCCGGAGCCTTTGAACAAGTAAACACATTTTTTTTAATGGATTACGTCTGGAACAGTTCCAGAAAAGGACTTATATCAGAATAACCATGCCAGCGGTCGGTGTGGGACAATTTTTGGGCCGGTCTCCAAATCTGCTTGTTCTGGCGGTTGAGGAACGGACAGCGGAAATGACTGCACCCGCACCGTAGCTGCGATCTTGACCCGCAGTTTGTGGCGTTCGTTCCAGGAGCTAAGGCTCGCACAAATATAAGGACGAACAGTCGTGTCTCAAATAGATAGTTTTAAGTGCCGCAAAACACTCCATGTAAATGGCAAGGACTATATTTATTACAGTCTGACAGAAGCCGAAAAGAACGGTCTTCCCGACATTTCCCGTTTGCCATTTTCAATGAAGGTTCTGCTCGAGAACCTGTTGCGGTTTGAAGACGGTCGCACGGTCAAGAAAGACGACATTTTAAATATCGCCAAATGGCTAGACGACAAGGGAAAAGCAGGTGCTGAAATCGCCTATCGCCCTTCACGCGTTTTGATGCAGGATTTTACCGGCGTTCCAGCCGTTGTGGATCTTGCAGCGATGCGTGACGCAATGGTGAAACTTGGTGAAAATCCGGAAAAAATCAATCCGTTGGTTCCGGTTGACCTCGTCATTGACCACTCGGTCATTGTTGACGATTTTGGCAATCCGCTCGCTTTCCAGCACAATAAGGAACTCGAATATAAACGTAATGGCGAACGTTATCGCTTCCTGAAATGGGGGCAACAAGCTTTCCGGAATTTCCGGGTTGTTCCTCCGGGGACAGGTATTTGCCATCAGGTCAATCTTGAATATCTTGCCCAATGTGTTTGGACGAGAGAAGAAAATGGCCACACAATAGCTTATCCCGACACGTGTGTCGGTACCGATTCCCACACCACAATGGTCAATGGTCTTGGTGTTCTCGGTTGGGGTGTTGGTGGTATTGAAGCTGAAGCTGCCATGCTTGGCCAACCGGTTTCGATGTTGTTGCCGGAAGTTATCGGCTTCCGCCTGACTGGCAAACTCAAGGAAGGCATTACCGCGACCGATCTTGTTTTGACCGTAACACAGATGTTGCGTAAAAAAGGCGTGGTCGGCAAATTTGTCGAATTCTTTGGTCCGGGTCTTGAGCATATGACTTTGGCCGATCGTGCGACAATCGGCAATATGAGCCCTGAATATGGCGCGACTTGCGGCTTTTTCCCGATTGATCAGGAAACCATCCGTTACCTCAATATGACAGGTCGTAAAGAAGAGCGGATTGCACTTGTCGAAGCTTATACAAAAGCTCAAGGCATGTGGCATGATTCCCATACAGCCGATCCGGTGTTTACCGATACAATCGAACTTGATATGGGAACGGTTGTGCCCTCAATGGCAGGCCCGAAACGTCCGGAAGGGCGTTTGCCTCTTGAAGAAGTCGGTAAAAGTTTTGCCACAGCTCTTCACAACGAATATAAGAAAACAACCGGCGAAAAAACACGTTATCAGGTTGAAGGCGAGGATTTCGACATTGGTCACGGAGATGTCGCTATTGCAGCGATTACCTCTTGCACCAACACATCCAATCCGAGTGTTCTAATCGCAGCAGGTCTACTTGCCAGAAACGCGGTTGCCAAAGGCTTGAAATCCAAGCCGTGGGTTAAAACTTCACTGGCTCCCGGCTCGCAGGTTGTTGAAGCCTATCTTGTCAATTCGGGACTGCAAAAAGATCTTGATGCCTTGGGCTTCAATCTTGTTGGCTTCGGTTGCACAACCTGTATCGGTAACTCGGGGCCTCTGCCGCCGGCAATTTCAAAAACGATCAATGACAAGGGCTTGATCGTTGCAGCGGTTCTTTCGGGTAACCGTAACTTCGAGGGACGTGTTTCGCCTGATGTCCAGGCAAACTACCTTGCTTCACCGCCGCTCGTTGTTGCCCATGCTTTGGCTGGAACCATCACCAAGGATCTCACAAAAGAGCCTCTTGGAACCGGCAAGGATGGCAAACCGGTTTATCTGAAGGATATCTGGCCAACTTCGCAGGAAGTTCAGGAATTCATCGAAAAGAATGTTACCCGCAAGATTTTTGAATCAAAATATGCGGATGTCTTCAAGGGCGATGAAAACTGGCAGAAAGTCAAGGTTCCTGCAGGTGAAACCTATGCCTGGGACGAAAATTCGACCTATGTTCGCAATCCTCCCTATTTTGAAAATATGCCGAAAGTACCTGCACCGCTCAAAAATATTGACGGAGCTCGTATCCTCGGACTTTTCGGGGACAAGATTACGACAGACCATATTTCGCCTGCCGGTTCTATCAAGGTTGATTCTCCGGCCGGTAAATATTTGATCGAACATGGCGTAAAACCTGCCGACTTCAACCAGTATGGAACCCGTCGCGGCAACCATGAAGTGATGATGCGCGGCACATTTGCCAATATCCGTATCCGTAACTTCATGCTTGGCGAGAATGGACGCGAGGGGGGCTACACCATTCACTATCCATCCAAGGAAGAAGAATCGATCTATGATGCTGCTATGCAGTATAAGAGCGAGCATGTGCCACTCGTTGTCTTCGCTGGCATCGAATATGGTAACGGGTCATCTCGTGACTGGGCTGCCAAAGGAACCAATCTTTTGGGTGTGCGCGCGGTGATAGCTCAATCCTTCGAGCGTATTCACCGTTCCAATCTCGTTGGTATGGGAATTGTACCGTTTGTCTTTGAAGATGGACAGAGCTGGCGTTCATTGGGGCTGAAAGGCGATGAAGTTATCACTATTGATGGCATCAACGATTTGAAGCCGCGCCAAAAGACTGTTGCCAAAGTTCAATTCAGTGACGGCACTGTCAAGGAGGTTCCGATTCTTTGTCGGGTCGATACTGTCGATGAACTTGATTACCTCCATAATGGTGGCATTTTGCAATATGTTTTGCGCAATCTTGCCAAAGAAGGCTGATTGACAACGCATAAAACAATAAATGAGTCGTAAAACACATAAACGGGTCGTAAAATTACGGCCCGTTTATTTTTAACTGACAATTTCTGAGAATCTCATTGACGTGCGCAGCGAAATTACGCTATAAGCCCGCCAAGATTAAGCGGCTACTGGCCGCAGTTTGTGTTTCTAGGCTTAAAAGCCGTTCAATAAGAAGAGAGAGATAGACTTATGGCGAATACACCTTCGTCCAGAAAAGCAGTGCGTAAGATTGCAGCACGCACAGAAGTTAATAAATCACGCCGTACACGTGTTCGTTCATTCGTACGCAAGTTTGATGATGCAGTTGCTGCTGGTAATAAAGCCGCTGCTGAAGTCGCTTTCAAAACGGTTGAACCGGAATTGATGCGTGCCGTCACAAAAGGTGTTCTGCATAAAAATGCAGCATCGCGCAAAGTTTCGCGTTTAGCCAAAAAGTTGAAATCACTTTCTGCCTAATTATTCGAAAGAATGCTTCCGAAGAATTTTTCGGTTGTGCGGGTTTGTAGATTTTTAAAACCGGTACCATTTGTGTGCCGGTTTTTGCGTTTTTATTTCCCTTAAGAAGGAGAAATAATTAACCGTAAAAATTATTAATTTTAGAAAGAAATATCATTTTATTTTTTTGTAAAAAAACCTTTAAAAACAATCATCTAGCAGTCTTATCCACAATGACAAAAATGACGGGTCACGCTGGTATTTTGTCAAGCTTTTTTTTTTAATTTTTTTTAAAGGATTTTGTCGACTGGTGAGCGACATAAGCTGTTTCGAAAAAGCTTATTGATTCAAAGTAATTACGCATTGAGTCTAACAAGGAATATCGGAAAACAGGATAGAAAAACAATTTTCAGTTGAGTTTTGCCCCCTTGCATTTATGGACAGCATTTTTGTATGGTCTATTCGAAATTAATAACTTTTCAGTCTGCGCTTCCTTTGAGTCTTCTCTGATCTGTTGACGATAAGCGAATGACAAGGGGAGTGACGCTATCAAACGAAAATGCTCTTTGTTTCGTGCCAAGGGATTGAAGTCGTGAAACTTGATGAAACAGAACAGGTTTTTGTCTCCACCAAGTTTGCTATAGCAGATGGAAAGGTAATCATGAGGCGGAGTGATCTCGATTGCCCTATGTTATCTGGCATTGAGATGGCTTTTGTTATTAAGGGGAAGTTGCTAGGGGTTGATAGTGTTTTTCGTGTTGAATGGATGTGTTGTTGGTTTGTTAAGCTGATTAACAAATGTGTCGATCTATTTTTCGCGGAGTAATTTTGTTTTTGGTTGTTAAAGGCAAGGATGTTTTGACGGCGAGGGTGTTATAAACGTTCGGTTTTCATTTGTCTTTGTCAGAGAGAATGTTGCGTAAGATGTCAAATTTGAATGGGATTGTTTCTGGTGAAACGAAAGTGAACGATGATGTCCATCATTTGGTTTCACAGGATGAAGGGGACGAACTTTTTGCACGTGTTATGGCACAGTTGAAAGTTCATGTCGGTAATGAGGCTTATACGAGCTGGTTCGGACGCCTGCAACTTGATGAATTCAGCCGGAGTCAAGTAAGACTTTCTGTTCCGACAGCTTTTTTACGCTCCTGGATTACCAACCATTATGCAACCATTCTTACGGAGTTATGGCGTCAGGAATGTCCAACGCTGTTGCGGGTTGACGTTGTCGTGCGCGGAATGAATCGTGTGGTTAAACATCATGCTCCGCGAAAAGAGGAAGAGACGCGTGTTCATACCCCACAAGAAAATATGGTCATGTCGTCTTCTCATGGCCGAACCGAACGTTTTTCAGGAGAAAACCAGCAGAGTGTTTTTGGATCACCGCTTGATTCGCGATATACGTTCGAAACTTTTGTTGAAGGCCCTTCCAATCGTGTAGCTCTTGCTGCTGCCCGTTCGATTGCCGAAAGCCATAAAAGTGCTTTGCGTTTCAACCCGCTTTTTATCCATGCAGCTGTAGGCTTGGGAAAAACCCATCTTTTGCAAGCAATTGCTGCTGCCGCTTTGCAGCGTCCAACTCCTGTTCGCGTCATCTATTTGACCGCTGAATATTTTATGTGGCGTTTTGCAACAGCAATTCGCGACAACAATGCATTGTCATTTAAAGAACAATTGCGAGATATCGACCTGCTCATTATTGACGATATGCAATTTTTACAGGGCAAATCGATTCAACATGAATTCTGTC
>CAMLLT010000025.1 GCA_946480935.1 uncultured Bartonella sp.
GCACATCTTGCGGAAGAAATCGGCCTTGGGAAGGATAAAATTATTCTGTCGGCAAAGGTCAGTCAGGTACAGGACCTTGTCGCTGTCTATACCATGTTGGCCAAGCGCTGCGATTATGCTTTGCATCTGGGGCTTACCGAAGCAGGTATGGGAACCAAAGGTGTTGTCGCCTCTTCGGCAGCTCTGGGCATTTTGCTGGAACAGGGAATTGGCGATACCATCCGTATTTCTTTGACACCGGAACCCGGTGGTGACCGCCGCCGTGAAGTGCAGGTTGCACAAGAGCTTTTGCAGGTTATGGGATTCAGGCAATTTATACCCACTGTTGCCGCTTGCCCCGGCTGTGGACGCACCACCTCGACGGTGTTTCAGGAACTCGCACAGAAAATTCAGGGCGATATCCGCAAAAATATGCCGGTCTGGCGGAAAAAATATCCCGGTGTCGAAACACTCAATGTTGCCGTCATGGGATGTATCGTCAACGGACCCGGGGAATCAAAACATGCCAATATCGGTATTTCGCTTCCCGGTACCGGTGAAATGCCGGCTGCCCCCGTTTTCATTGATGGAAAAAAGGTCAAGACACTGCGCGGCGCAAATATTGCGGCTGAATTCGAGCAGATGGTAGCCGAATATATCGAAGAGCGTTTCAAATAGAGTTGCGATCGTCAATTCAAAGACCATGAAGTGGACATTTGAAAAGAGGATCCAACTTTGAATGGTTCGTTTTTCGCCACCAAAAACGGCGAAAAGCCCGGTTCACCGATTGCAGGATTAAGAGAGCTTGAACGCTTTTAAAAATAAAAACAGTTTTAAAAGCTTTGTTGGAAAACTAAAAATGTGCTTCGCCCGATAAAGCCAGAAACCGAACAGTTAAGGTTGGCAGATCATGGAAGAGCTGGAAGGGTTGCCCTTTAAGCGGAAGCGATTGTTTTTGAACGTGTCGCCTATCGGAGGCTCGTCAATCAAATAGAATCGGGGAAAAGTAACAGTCAAATTGACGGACATCTTTGTATGACCGGAGTTTTATAAATTTGGAGCACGCTTCTATAAAGACATGTCGGAGTGGGAGTTTTCTATATCAATCAGGATTTTGCCGCTGCTCATATCTTTTAGCCAGGAAATAAAGTTTTGTTGTTCATCTTTTGGCAAACGGAGTGTCACTTCACATCCTGAGTCGTCAAAATGCCGATTTTCAATTTGTGCAAGAAAATTTTGAATCTCGTTTTCGACAATCGGTAAGAGATTGAAAGGGCAGTGAAAAGTCAAAATTTGCCAATCCACAAGTTCGACAAGTTCAGCCTTTTGGAGTGCCCTTGCTGCACCGCCCCCATAAGCGCGAACAAGGCCACCGGTGCCAAGTTTAACCCCTCCGAACCAGCGAGTGACAATGACGAGAACGCAATCACAATTTCTGCCTTCAATGGCATTGAGGATTGGTTTACCGGCAGTTCCTGTCGGCTCGCCATCATCATTAAAGCGGTAATTTGAATGGAACTTCCAGGCATAGCAATGATGTGTTGCCTCTTCTTTGCGGATTGTTTCAATAATCTCTTCGGCTTCGGCTACCGAATTAATCGGAAAAGCACGCGTTAAAAAACGACTTTTTTTAATTTCTTCCATAAGCTCGGTTGCAGAAGCAAGAGTAAAGGCCATGAGTATTTTCCGAAGTCTTGTGGTTTTAAATGTATTTTGCTTTGTTAATGATAAGTTCTTAAAGGGGCCAGAGAAAGCAATGTTAAACGAAAATGCCACCCATCATTACCGAAGCAATGATCTTGTGAAAAGAGCAAGTGCCGATAACGTCCGGCAAAGAGTGCTTCTTCCTGAACATCAAAAAGCAATATCCTAAAAAAGCTTTATTTATTTAGAAAAATAAACGTGAAGACATTTTTCTTTACCGCAAAAGACGATGAATTGCTTTTAACGAAAGTTGAATGCGTCGCTTTTTCTTCTGGTAAACGCATGACATTCACCGCAAATGCACTGTGAATGCATAAAGTTTTTTCGCTGTTCAGTTTTTGTTGTTCAATTTTTTCTTTCTATAATAAATCTTGCTGTCTGCTTTAGAATATCGGCCTTGTTGCCAAATGGTTCAAGCAAGTCATCAGCCTGTTTCATCAGCCCTTCTAATTGGTGCTTGGCCCATTCGACACCATGGAGGGCAACCAAAGTTGCTTTATTGGCTGCAATATCCTTTCCGGCAGTCTTGCCGAGTGCTTCGGTATCGGAAGTCACGTCAAGGACATCATCGGCAAGCTGGAAGGCCAAGCCGATTGCCGCGCCGAATTCGGAAAGTCTTTCGCGGTCTTCGCGGGTCGCATTGGAAAGAATAGCTCCGGCTTCGCAGGCATAGCGGATAAGTGCACCGGTTTTCATCGCTTCCAATGTGATAATGCCGCTTTCATCGGGTTTTTTTGTCTCCGCTTCGAGGTCCAGCACTTGTCCGCCTACCATGCCGCCAAGACCCGCACTGCGGGCAAGACCATTTATCAATTTGAGCCGGATTTTTGCATCAAGCTCCAATTTGTCATCGGAGAGAAAATCAAAAGCAATTGTCAATAATGCGTCACCGGCGAGAATGGCCGTCGCTTCGTCGAATGCTTTGTGAACAGTGGGTTTGCCGCGCCGCAAATCATCATTATCCATGGCTGGTAAATCGTCATGTATCAATGAATAGCAATGGATTGCTTCAAGGGCTGCACCAACACATTGTGCCGCTTCAATATTGGCATCAAAAAGTCGGGCAGTCTCGATAACAAGAAAAGGTCGCAATCTCTTGCCACCATTCAAAACACCATGGCGCATTGCGGCGAGAAGACGGGGCGGGCGGGCGATTTCTCCCGTCTCGAGATGGCTGGAGAGTTTTGCATCCAGCATTTCACCAATCTGGCGGGCATTTTTTGCAAGTAAATTGGTAAAATCTTCCATTGAGAATTCCTTTAATCTTTGCAAGATGGACATGAAACATTCCAACCTTGCCGTCAACACTTATGAGTTAGACAATAAAGATATAAAAAAGAGATAAATCGCGAGACGATTATAAACGGGGAATGAAGATTGAACGAGGCTTAATTGTTTGCTGAAGACAGAAAACCGCTAGACCGATCTGATAAACGGCATTCGAAAAGACTTCGCTTGGTTCTCTACGCGTTGGCAATTTTGCTATCTTTCCCGTTTTTGCTGATGCTTCTTTATAATGTGCCATTCATCCATCCGGTTTCGACCTTGATGCTGCGTGATCAGATTACTTTTACTCCTTATAAACGGGAGTGGCGCAGTATTGACGATATTTCTCCCAATCTCGTTTATGCAGTTGTCATGTCGGAAGATGGTCAATTTTGTTCCCATAGCGGTGTTGATTGGAACGCAATGAAAACTGTTATTACGCGTGAGGGAGGCCCAAACAGAGGTGCGTCGACAATTACGATGCAAATGGTGAAAAACCTGTTTTTATGGCATGACCGGTCTTACTTGAGAAAAGGCCTAGAAATTCCTTATGCGACGGTCGCCGATGCGGCTCTATCCAAACGACGTATTATGGAAATTTATCTCAATATCGCCGAATGGGGACCGGGAATTTATGGTGCCGAAGCTGCTTCACAATATTTTTTCAAACGTTCGGCAAAAAATCTCAATCCAAGACAAGCTGCCTATCTCGCAGTCACTTTACCCAATCCGAAATTGCGTAATCCTTCCCGTCCGTCGGTGAATCTGACAAGGCTTGAACGTCTGATAGAAAAACGCTTACGTCAATCGGCTGCTTATACCCAATGCTTGCGAGAAACGGGTTCAGAGCAGTATTGAAATTGAGTCGGATTTGACCGGTTGGACAATTTCGCAATAACAGCAAAAACATACCAATAGTTTTGGAAGATTTTAAGCAAGACGATGATTTTAAAATTTTTCCGCTTATAATAGGCACAATATCGGCCTATTTCATAAAAAATGCTGATTTCAGTCTGGTCAAAGTCTGATAATCAGTGTATAGGCTCGCCAAACCTTCTATAATTTTGTCTGCCGATATAGCTTCGGGTTATGGTGGCAGATACGTTTTAAGCAAATTTGGAGTATAATTCCATGGCTGTACCTAAACGAAAAACGACCCCGTCAAAGCGCGGTATGCGTCGTTCTGCCGATGCCCTCAAGGCTCCGACCTATGTTGAAGACAAAACTTCCGGCGAGCTTCGTCGCCCGCACCATATCGATCTTAAAACCGGTATGTATCGTGGCCGTCAGGTTTTGACACCGAAAGACTGAAGTCTTTTTGAATTTAAAGAAAAACCGGTCTATTGGCCGGTTTTTTTATGTCCAAATCATTCGACGAAAGTTTGATATATTTTGTGCGCCGGTTTGGTGAAAAATTTTCCAACTTGTTTTATGAAATTTTATCATTCGGTTGACTTGGCAACTCATTGATAGAATCGCCAAACCATGCCTGTCCGGATTGACTATAAATGGTTGCTGTCGCTTAAATCCGGTAAGCGATACCCTGTTTTCGCATCGTCTCGCTGCAATTTTGACGAGAAGCCAATCCCGTCAATCGCGAATGTGATTTTTTCATCAGTTTTTTGTCTTCATGCTTCACAATCAAACCGGTTTATCTGCAAAAATTCGGAACCGGTTGGTGCTTGTTTTTGCCTTATCGGAAACAGCGGCTTAAAGAGCATTTACGCAAACTTTGTTGGGAAAACTTTATTGCCCACAACGGAAACACATTGGCAAAAAAGGTTTGGTAGAAAAAAGTGCGTTGATAAGGAAATGGAAGCGGGAGACGCTAAAGCTCAAGAACATTGCAAGCTCAAGAACAGTCAAAAGTTATGAATGATCCGGCAGGCAAATTTCCGGTTTACCCACGACCGCCTCTTGCAAAAGAATATCATGTGCCATGGAAGGCAATTTTTAATCACAAAAAATATTTTTTGGCATGAAAGGATTATGCCTGCCGAAGCTTCAATATGAGCCCCCATTATGGTTAATCGGAATGACCCCGTTTTCCGGATTATTCCTTGACCTTATTGCTATATTTTGGTTTCTCTCCTAGTAAGAACACAGTATCTGGTTAGAACATATCAAGAACATGGTAATGTCAGCGATTCGTCGCTGATTCGTTCCGGTACTGTTCCAAAGGTTAAGAATTATGGTTAACGTTTGGTAAATGACAAACTTGCTTGTCGTTTGATAAGGCGTTAAGGCGTATTTTGGCGGCTATGTCCGGCAAAATCTGATTATTTGGAGTAGATGATGGCTAAAGCCCCTCTCATCCTTTCGGGGCGTGATGTAACAGCCGTTCTGGGGCCGACAAATACTGGCAAAACCCATTTGGCGATCGAGCGGATGCTTGCCCATGATAGCGGAATGATCGGACTACCGTTACGACTTCTTGCACGTGAAGTTTATAACCGTATCAGCGAAAAGATCGGCCCCAATCGGGTTTCTCTCATTACGGGGGAAGAAAAGATTATTCCTCTCGGTGCCCCTTATTCGGTTTGTACTGTGGAAGCGTTACCACGGGAAACCAAGGCTTCTTTTGTTGCGATAGATGAAGTGCAACTTGCTGGTGATCTGGCTCGCGGCCATATTTTTACCGACCGGATTTTACATTTGCGCGGCACACAGGAAACGATGTTGTTGGGTGCTTCGACGATGCAAGGCATTCTGCAAAAGCTTTTGCCCGGTCTTAATGTTGTCAGTCGTCCGCGGTTTTCCCAATTGCTTTATGCCGGTTCGAAAAAGTTGACCCGTTTGCCGAGTCGCACAGCAATTGTCGCCTTTTCTGCCGATGATGTTTATGCAATTGCCGAGTTGATCAAGCGCCAGCGCGGCGGGGCAGCGGTGGTCATGGGGGCGCTCTCGCCACGCACAAGAAATGCGCAGGTAGCCCTTTATCAATCAGGAGATGTGGATTTTCTCGTGGCAACCGATGCAATCGGCATGGGACTTAATCTTGATGTCGATCATGTGGCTTTTGCCCAGACAAGAAAATTCGATGGCTACCAGTTTCGCGATTTGACCGCAGCGGAAATGGCGCAAATTGCAGGACGTGCCGGCCGTCATATGCGTGATGGCACCTTTGGCGTGACCGGACGGGTTGCCGATTTGGATAAAGATCTTGTTGAACGAATCGAATCACATCATTTTGATCCGGTCAAAGTTTTGCAGTGGCGCAGCGAAGATCTCGATTTTACAACGCTTGACAGTTTGAGAAAATCACTGGAAGCGGCAGCCCCCGTAGAAGGACTGGCCCGTGCACTACCGGCTGTGGATGCGCAAGCTCTTGATAATCTGTCGCATGATTATGATATTGCGAGACTCGCTGACAGGCCGGAGCGCGTGGCATTGCTTTGGGATGCATGTGCACTTCCCGATTATCGCAAAATTGCACCCGCGCAACACGCAGAAATTATTGCCAACATCTATCGTGATCTTGTAAAACGCGGCAGCGTCAATGAAAACTATTTGGCCGAGCAGGTCTCCCAAGCTGATCGAGTCGATGGTAATATTGACACTTTATCGCATCGGATTGCCCAGATTAGAACCTGGACATTTGTGTCTCACAGACCCGGATGGCTTACCAATCCGCAACACTGGCAAGAAAAGACGCGGGAAATTGAAGATAGATTGTCAGATGCGTTACATGAGAGGTTGACGAAACGATTTGTAGACCGCAGAACAAGCGTACTTATGAAGCGGCTTAGAGAGAATGTGATGATGGATGCCGAAATAGTTCAAACTGGCGATGTTCTCGTAGAGGGGCATCATGTTGGAAAACTTGATGGGTTTCGTTTTATTGCCGATGTCAATGGCGAAGGTGCCGATGCAAAAGCTCTAAGGGCTGCTGCAGATAAAATATTGGCCGGTGAATTCGAAAAAAGGGCAGATCGTTTGGCCGCTTCGGCCAATGGCGATTTTGCTGTCGGTTCGGATGGTGTGGTTCGCTGGATTGGCCAACCTTTGGCAAGCCTTGCTGCAACCGATGATATTTTGAAGCCAAGGGCGGTACTGCTCGCCGATGAACAATTGACGGGACAGGCGCGCGAAAAAGTTGCCGAACGGGTCGATCGTTTTGTGAGCTTCCATTTTGAAACAGCATTGAAGCCGCTTTTTGATCTTATCAATGCGGATGCGCTGGTTGGTATGACGCGCGGACTGGCATTCCGTCTGGTCGAACATCTGGGCGTTTTGCCGCGTCGTGATGTTGCAGAAGAGGTCAAAAGCCTTGACCAGATTTCACGTGCAGCCTTGAGAAGGCTCGGAACACGTTTTGGCGCTTTTCATATTTTTCTGCCAATGATGTTGAAGCCGGCACCGGCGCAAGCCATTACGCTTCTATGGGCATTGAAAAACCATGCGCGCGATTTGCCGGGTTATGGCGATGTTCTGCAAGTACTGGCAGCCGGTCGAACTTCGGTTGTTGTCGACCCGACTTTCAACCCGACCTTTTATCAGCTTGCCGGTTATCGGATTCTGGGGCGACGCGCCGTACGTGTCGATATTCTGGAACGTCTCGCCGATCTCATTCGCAATGCAGTGAATTGGAAGCCCGGTAGCGGGCCGCGTCCGGACGGTGCTTATGACGGGCGTCATTTTCTGGTTACTCCGGCAATGATGTCGATACTTGGTGCAACAGCCGAGGATATGGAAGAAATCCTTAAAAGTCTGGGTTACCGTTTTGATAAAAAAGACAAAGCGGAAATTGCCGCCAAACTTCAGGAGCTTGATGCAACACCGGAAGAAGCAAAGCCTGCTGCCGTTGTCGTACGTCCTGCCGAACCGGTAGGCGATTTTGCGACGACCCCTGCAGTTCAGGAAATTGCAACAACAGAAGACGCGAAAATACCGGAAGCCGAACCGGTCGGGCCTCATTTTGCCAAAAAGACGACGGAAGAAGAGGAAAAACCTGTATTGCTTTGGCATTATCAGGGGCGGCATGATTACCGTCAGTCAAGGCCGAATGGCGACAAAAAGAAACGTTCTGCACAGCGGTTTGAAAAAGCCGGTGAAAGACCAGAAAAGTCGGGTGAACCACGGCGTGACAAACAACGTCCGCGAAAAAATTCGTCTTTTAACAATCAGAAAGCGGATGCTTCTTACAAACAGCATAAATCAAAGTCGCAACCGAAACCGGTTGACCCTGATTCGCCTTTTGCAAAACTCGCAGCTTTGCGCGATCAATTGAAAAAATGAGCCAAGAGACCGTTTCGAGACAGCGCTTGGACAAGTGGCTGTTTTTCTCACGGACGGTCAAAACGCGTAGCCTTGCTGCCAAACTCGTAGAAGGCAGCAAGGTCAGAGTTAATCGTGTGAAAATTGACAAGCCGGGCTATTCGATAAAAATCGGAGATGTTCTGACTATTCGTCTGGAACGTTCGGTGGTTGTTTATAAGGTAGCAGGACTTGGCGAGCGTCGGGGGCCGGCTATGGAAGCCAGATTACTCTATGAAGATTTGACACCCACCGAAGTTGTAACAGACAGACAGAATATTATTTCATCGGGTCCCCGACCGACAAAACGCGACAGAAGGCAATTATTGCGTTTTTTAAAACAGGAAATGTGAACAAATTGGTTCATATGCGGGGTTGAAACCAACGGTCAAAAACGTTAATTCAGTGCTGTTATCGTTTCATTTCCGTTTAAAAGTGTGACAGGCTTTTGTCGGAATGCGCTTGACGTGAACACTGGAGATTGAACAATGACCTATGTTGTGACCGACAATTGCATTCGCTGCAAATACACTGATTGTGTTGAGGTTTGCCCCGTTGACTGTTTCTATGAAGGGGAAAACATGCTTGTTATCCACCCTGACGAATGCATCGATTGTGGTGTCTGTGAACCGGAATGTCCGGCTGAAGCAATCAAGCCGGATACCGAGCCGGGGCTGGAAAAATGGCTGGAGCTCAACATGGAATATTCGGCAAAATGGCCGAATATAACAGTTAAGAAAGATCAGCTTCCCGAAGCAACCGAGATGGACGGCGTCACCGGAAAACTTGAAAAATATTTCTCGCCCAAGCCTGGAAGCGGTGATTAGGCATACAAATAGTTGAACTTGACTGTCCAATGATTGATTTCGCTGGATTTTTGTGTTAAGGTTTACCCGTTAAGCCGATACTGAATGTCTTTGACGTTTCTTTTTCTCATCGAAAGGTGTTTTAATCAGGCATAGTTCGCGTAGTATCGTGGATGTTTTCATCACGTGCAGTGGAATGATGCAAGATTGGGTGGACTTATCGGAACATTTGCTTTGCAAATGTATAAAAGCTTATTGCGCGGGATAAGTCAAAAGTAATGTTGAAAATTCGGGGATCGGATACGGCTCTATGTTTTTGGAGCCTTCAACCTGTGTTTGTCGGCAGCAGTGCCGAGCACAAATGGAGTTGGTTAAAAATATGTCATCCCCCAAGAAAAAATCCCCGGCACGGCACGGGTTCAAGGCTCAAGAATACATCGTTTATCCTGCCCACGGTGTTGGCCAGATTGTTGCTATTGAAGAACAGGAAGTTGCAGGTCTCAAGCTTGAACTGTTTGTCATCCATTTTGAAAAAGATAAAATGCATGTCAAAGTTCCGGTTGCCAAAGCTCTTTCGATCGGCATGCGCAAATTGTCCGAGACCGATTTTGTTGACCGCGCGTTGAAAGTGCTACAGGGACGGGCACGTATCAAGCGGACAATGTGGTCTCGTCGTGCACAGGAATATGACGCAAAAATCAATTCGGGTGATTTGATTTCGATTGCGGAAGTGGTGCGGGATCTTTTCCGTGCTGAAAATCAGCCTGAACAATCCTATTCGGAGCGTCAACTTTATGAAGCAGCGCTTGATCGCATGGCTCGCGAAATTGCTGTTGTCAACAAGATTTCGGAAACAGAAGCCGTTCGCGCTATTGAAGTCAATCTTGCCAAGAGCCCGAAGCGCAGCGCTAAAAGTGATGCTGACAGTGATGTCGATATTGATGTTGATGGTGAAGACAGCGAGAACGTGGCTGCTTGACCATAATCGACGTCAACGCCGACAATATAATGTGCGATATTTTTAAAAGCCCGCTTTTAAAGCGGGCTTTTTAATTTTCAACGATTTAAATTTATCAAGAAAACACGTAATAATTGTAAAAAATATATCAAAAATTGAATTATTTTAACTTTCAGTTGTTTTTTTATGGAACCAACTCTTTCGGCAGACGTTAGCAGCCTGAAAGGAAAATAGCGTTTTATTTTCCTGCTAACACGTTTCCTACCGAGGGGGCAATCATGTCCAACATCTCTACGTCAACGCAAGTTACGACAAATTTCAATTCGGGTACCGACAATACGCTTGGTCGGAATATGATGCGTTCGGCTATGAAAGCTCCCTACCTCGAAAGACAGGATGAGCACTTGCTGGCATTGCGCTGGAGGGATGATCAGGACAGCGGTGCCATGCATAAGATTGCCGTTTCCCATATGAGACTGGTCATTTCAATAGCGGGCAAGTTCAAGCATTTCAAATTACCCCTGGGGGATCTGGTTCAGGAAGGCTATGTCGGGCTTCTTGAAGCAGCCGCACGTTTTGATCCTGAACGCGAAGTGCGTTTTTCCACCTATGCAACATGGTGGATAAGAGCTTCCATTCAGGACTATATTTTGCGTAACTGGTCAATTGTTCGCGGCGGTACAAGTTCGGCCCAAAAGGCATTGTTTTTCAATTTACGACGTTTGCGTACAAAGCTCGCAGCCGAAGATAGAACCATGACAAAACAGGATATCTATCGCAATATATCGGAAAAGCTCGGCGTTTCTGTTTCCGATGTTGAAACAATGGATTTCCGGTTTTCGACAACCGACAATTCGTTAAGTGCTCCGATGATCGGGGATGATGAAAATTCGGGCAGCAAAATGGATTCGCTTATTGATAATCACCCGTTGCAAGACGAGCTTGTCGAGGATGAAATTGACGGACAACGTCGCTCGAAATGGCTTCATGATGCCCTTCAGATTTTGAATGAAAGAGAACTTCAAATTATCCGTTATCGACGTTTGAATGATGAAGGCGCAACACTTGAAGCCTTGGGCGAAGAAATGGGTATTTCCAAAGAACGTGTCCGTCAGATAGAAGCAAGGGCATTGGAAAAATTGCGTAATTGCCTTCTTTCTGTTAACACTGTCGATGCTTATCAGGTTTAACTGCCAAAAGAACGCGTTTCGTCATCTTAAGGCGATCCTGCTAAAAGGGTAAATACCTGACAGGGTCGCTGAGAAGAATTGGCCAGGAGAATCGGTTTGTCACCGTTTGACAAAAACGCGCATATTGAACAAAAATTACTCGCATATTCTATTCTGGCAACAATAGTTCTGGCAATTGCAGCGATCATCACGGGCATTCTTTCGGGTGCTTCCTCGATCATTTTCGATGGAATGTATTCGTCGATTGATTGTGTATTCAGTATTGCGGCGCTTCTCGTTGTCCGGCTCATCGAGATTGACGTAAACCGGAGGAGCCGCAAAGCACCCAAATTTGTCGAACGCTTTCAATACGGTTTTTGGCATCTCGAACCGATGCTGCTTGCAATTAACGGCTTATCTTTAATGATTGCCATTATTTATGCTTTGTTCGAAGCTGTTGGTAAAATTTTGAATGGCGGGAAACTTCCGCATTTCGATGCCGCTATCGGGTTTTCAATCTTTGCTGTCATTCTTTGTTTTGCAATGGCGTTTTATGAACAATATTTCAATCGCCGGATAAAGTCGGCTTTCATAACAATCGACGCAAAGAGCTGGATTGTGTCGGGTGGCATAGGCCTGGCTCTTCTATGTGCTTTTACCTTTGCCAATCTGATAGAAGGTACAGGCTACGAATGGATTTTACCTTATATTGATCCGGCTATTTTGGCGCTCATTGCTCTCATCATGTTACCAATGCCGGTTAGAACCGTTTTACGCGCCATGCGCGATATTCTGATGATCACGCCGGTTGATCTTGATGAACACGTCAATACCGTTGTAGATGCCATTGTGGAAAAATATGGTTTTGTCGGTTCCCAGAATTATCTCGCCAAGGTAGGGCGATCGACAATGATCGAGATTCATCTCATCTTGCCACATCATTATAAAATTGCAGAGGTTGAAGAGCTCGATAAAATTCGTACCGAAATCGGTGATAAAATAGGTCACGCGGGGCCGGATCGGTGGCTGACAGTGTCTTTTACGTCAAGTCCGCAATGGGCTTATTAAGACAACAGGGCTTATTGAGATACGGATTTTTTGCGACCCCGTCGAAATCTATTCCGAAATAATTTTGATTCGATCACCCGCGGATAAATTGGCTGTGGCCGGTAATGCGTTTATGATGCGCAACAGTTTTTCTTTGGCATTGGTTCCCTGCATGCGAGCTGCAACGGATGCAACAGTTTCTCCGCCTTTAATTGTCAGGACATGGATACGCAACGGTTTAAGGGCAGAAACCTCGCGTGACGAAAGAGCTTTAAAGGAAGATGTTGTGGCATTCGCCACTGAATTGAGCTCGGACGAATTTTTCGGAGCGGCCGTCAAGAACCGGAAGACATGATTCTTGACAAAAATTACAACGACATCGAATTGCCAGCGATCGTTGGCAGCATGGGCTCGTGCTGCTTCCAAACCATTAATAGTAATGGCCTGTATAGTAGATGGATCAAGACCGCTTACCCAGCCGCTTTTGATATAATCGACCGGCGAGGAGCCGCGAGGGAGTGCA
Source organism: uncultured Bartonella sp. (assembly GCA_946480935.1). Classification (GTDB taxonomy): domain Bacteria; phylum Pseudomonadota; class Alphaproteobacteria; order Rhizobiales; family Rhizobiaceae; genus Bartonella. The sequence continues at coordinate 12,709 of CAMLLT010000025.1, forward strand.
ACGCCGTCGAAACGCACAGCAATGTCATTATTTCCGCTGGCAATGACGGCGGCGGAAGAATTATCTATTGTAAATCCTTCAGGCACTGTGAAAGTAATACCCAATTTGGGATGGATAAACTGGTTTCCACGAATATAACCTTCATCAGCGGTATCGCCAAAAATCATTCCGTCAATGCCGTTCAGGAAATCTTCCCGGTCGGTTTTACCAACGCCGGGCGCTCCTACTTTGCGGGCCTGATCGGTTGCAAGCTGGATACGTTGGGGCGTTGACGGGTGACTTGCCAGAAAGTCGAGTGTTGCATCGGTTGCTCCGGAAACATTCCGATAGGCAGCATAGGCTTCCATGGCTTGGAGGAAACGTGGTGAAGCAAACGGATCATAGCCGGCTTGGCCCAACATTTTTATGCCGATTGCATCCGCCTGCAATTCCTGATTGCGCGAAAATTGCGCAAGCCGCAATTTTCCACGAATTGCCGTTTCACGTTCGGCTGAATGGTCTTCCAGAACTTCACTCACGACCTGATTTGTCAGCTCCACCTCGGCTTCTTTTTGCTGGCGTAAAATACCGTGATTGGCGGTGACATGTGCCATTTCATGGGCAAGAACGGCGGCCACTTCCGATGAATCATTGGCAAGTGCAAGAAGACCGCGTGTGACATAGACATAGCCGCCGGGAAGAGCGAAAGCATTGACATTGGGTGAATTTAAAATAGTAATCCGGTAGGTCTGGTCAGGTTTGTCCGAAACTGCAGTGAGCTTTCCGACGATTTTTGCAACCATCCGTTCGAGCTTCGGATCGCTATATTCACCGCCATAAGTTTGTAAGATTCGCGGATGTTGCGAGGCCCCCAATTGTGCAAGAGAATCGCCCTTGCTCACTTTGTCGACAGTAACCGGTGTGCCTGAAGGCATAAGACCGCCATCCGGTTTGTTATAATCAACAAGTTGGCAGGCTGTTAATCCCGATAAACCCAAACCGAGAAAAAGGATAAAGCCAATTTTCTTTGCCCGCCACGTAAAAATGCGTGGCAATAAATGCAACTTCATTTTTCCCAATCGTTTGTGTTTATTCATCTTGGCAGGCACTTTCCCTTGTTAACAGGGAGAACAATAATTTCCACTATGTCGAAAAAGTTGAAAATAACATGCTTTTTGAAAATTTCATCTATATTACAACAAGTAGAATTGGATTGTTATGACATATGGAGGACGATCAGACAATTTAAATAGAGGCCGAATTGATAACTGGCATAGACAATTTGAAAAAAGAAAAATCGGGAAAACTGACAAAACAAAAATGGGCGTTTCAGTGAAAAGCTTTACTGTTCTTCTTGATGGCGATCTTTATGTGACCGAACGGCTTATGAAGCAGATCGGACATAGCCATATCATCGTTGCTGACGGGGCAATCCGCTTTGTCGAAATGCTTCATGTGAAGCCGGAATTGTGGGTAGGAGATTTCGATTCGACGAACGCAGACTTGAAAAAACGTTATAGAGATATCGAGAAAAAGTCTTTTCCCGTAGCAAAGGATAAGACAGATGGAGAGCTCGCTATCGATTTTGCCCTAAAGCAAGGAGCCGAACGCATTATTTTGTGTGGTGCTCTTGGTGGCAAACGTTCCGACCACGCTTTCTTCCACTTTGCTCATGCATTGGCGATGAAAGAAAAGGGCATTGACGTTCTTTTAACAAGCGGCAAAGAGGAAGGATATGCCATTCTTCCCGGGCATTATTCTTTCGATTTGCCCGTTGGCACAATTTTCAGTCTTATTGGCTTTGATGACCTCGGTGGTCTCACAATCGAGGGAGCGAGATGGCCGCTTTTGAAAACAAATGTGCCCTTTGGTTCATCATTGACCCTTTCCAATGAAGTAAAAGGCCAATTAAACGTGACCCTGTCGGAGGGTAGAGCAATCTTGTTGGCAACATTGGCTTGAAGAGCATAAATTTTGCGGCTAGCTCTTTTGAAAATATCGGGTTTATCCATATGTTATATCAAGATAAGGATGAATCGGGTGCTTTTGCCTTATCTTGGTTTTGCCTTATTATTAAGACACAGTGTCGAACAGATTAAAAAGAGAAAGAGTGAGGACATGTTTAAACGTATTTCTGTAATTGCCATGGTTTCGGCGTTGGGACTTGCAACTGTCGCCTGTTCCCCTAATGAACAGCGTACTGCCGGTTATGGCGTTGGTGGTGCAGCTCTGGGTGCATTGGCAGGCGGCGCTATCAAGGGCAATGGCAAGGGTGCTTTGAGAGGTGCTGCTATCGGTGCTGCGGCAGGTACGCTTGTTGGTGTTGCAACAAAACGCAATGGCGTTCAGTATTGTAACTACCGCGATGCCTATGGGCAAATGTATCAAGCACCTTGCAACCAATATCAATAAGGGTTTAAAGACCTGAAAAATGAAGGGGTCGGTTCTGCTGGCCCTTTTTTATTTTATGTGTTTAAAAAATATATTTTGCTATTAATCGGAAAAAATAATTAAACGGAATCATAATGGCGCCTCCTCTTTTACGTCTTGATCACATTTCACTCACCTTTGGCGGTACACCATTGCTGACCGATGCTGCCCTATCGGTTTCAAGCGGCGATCGTATTGCGCTTGTCGGGCGTAATGGTTCGGGTAAGTCGACACTTCTGAAAATTGCAGCCGGTCTTGTGGAGCCGACGGATGGCGAGATTTTCAGACATCCCTCGGCAACAATCCGCTATTTGCCGCAAACACCTGATCTTGACGGTTTTGAAAATGTGCGTGCCTATGTCGAAGCGGGACTGGGACCTCTGGATGATGTCCACCGTGTCAGTTATATGCTCGATCATCTGGGATTGAGCGGAGAAGAAAAACCCGACCAGCTTTCCGGTGGTGAAGCGCGCCGCGCCGCATTGGCGCGTGTTATTGCACCGGCTCCCGATATTCTGCTTCTGGATGAACCCACCAACCATCTTGATCTCACGACGATCGAATGGCTCGAAGGTGAACTCAAAACAATAAGGTCAAGCATAGTCCTGATTTCGCATGACCGGCGTTTTCTGGAGAACGTCTCGCAATCGACAATCTGGCTTGATCGGGGCGAAACAAAGCGCCTTGGCAAGGGGTTTGCTTTTTTTGAGGAATGGCGTGACAAGCTTCTTGAAGAGGAAGAAATCGAGCAACAAAAACTCGGCCGCCAGATTGTGCGGGAAGAGCATTGGCTGCGCTATGGTGTTACAGCGCGACGCAAACGCAATGTGCGTCGCCTTGATGAATTGCAGAAATTGCGGCAGAAATACAAGAGCTATCGCGGGCCGCAAGGCAATGCTGTCATGGAGTTGAGCGATTCACAGGAATCCGGAAAGCTGGTGATTGAAGCCAAAAATATCAGCAAAGCTTACGGCGAACATGTGCTTGTCGATCAATTTTCAACCCGTATTCATCGCGGTGACCGGGTGGGACTGGTGGGTCCCAATGGCATTGGTAAAACAACATTGTTGTCCATGTTGAGCGGGGTTCTGACACCTGATAGCGGAACAGTAAAACTCGGCGTCAATCTTGAAATTGCCACGCTCGATCAAAAACGCTCGCTTGATGAGAATGAAACGCTTGCCCATTATTTGACCGACGGGCGAGGCGACAGTGTTATCGTCAATGGTGAACAACGTCATGTTGTCTCCTATATGAAGGACTTTCTGTTTTCGCCTGAACAGGCACGCACACCGATCAAGGAATTGTCGGGCGGTGAAAGAGCGCGGCTGATGTTGGCGCGCGTCTTATCACGTCCTGCAAATCTCTTGATACTCGACGAGCCTACAAATGATCTTGATATGGAAACGCTAGATCTTTTGCAGGAACTTGTAAGCAATTTCCCGGGAACTGTTTTGCTCGTCAGCCACGATCGCGATTTTCTTGATCGCACAGTTACCAGTATCATCGCTCCAGAAGGCAATGGTCGTTGGCTCGAATATGCCGGTGGCTATAGCGATATGATAGCGCAACGGAAAGGTCGGGAAATCGAACAGAAAAACGTTGCGAAATCATCTTCGCCACAAATATCAGCTCCAGTCGAACGGGCAAAACGGGAAACAAAACAGAAGCTATCCTATAAACAGAAATATGCTTTGGAAAAATTGCCTTCGGAAATTGATGCGCTTCATGACGAGATTGCAAAGATGGAAAAAGAGTTTTCCGATCCCGACCTTTATACAAAAAATGCCAAAAGGTTCGAGGAACTTTCGCGCCTTCTCGAACAAAAGCGTAAAGACCTTGAAGCGAAAGAAAACGAGTGGCTCGAGCTTGAAATGCTGAAAGAAGAACTTGAAAAATAGCTTCATTTTTTGAAAACTATAGAGTGTCCTTCAACGCGAATTTTTTTCACCATTAAATTGGTTGAAGCGGAAAATACGGATAGTGGTTTTAAGTCCCGCATAATCACCGGTACTTCGTATGAGATAACAAAAAGCCTTCCGGAAACGGAAGGCTTTCGAGTTTTTAAAAATTTAAAAATCAGCTCATTCCGAGTGCATCTTTATAAAGCTGGATCATGGCTTCTTCTTCCTGACGCTCATGATCTTCTTTTTTACGCAAACGGATAATTGTACGCACAGCCTTGCTGTCAAAACCACTTCCTTTGAGCTCGGCATAAACTTCTTTTATGTCGTCGGAAATTGTTTTCTTTTCTTCTTCAAGGCGTTCGATACGCTCGATAAAAGAACGCAACTGGCCAACGGCCACTGCTTGTTTTTCGTCTGTCACTTCACTCATGGAAATGGCCTCCAGATAAATCGTGTTCAAACGAGTCGTTAAGTCGATCGTTCAGTTTCCTGTTGATGTCCGAGTCC
>CAMLLT010000026.1 GCA_946480935.1 uncultured Bartonella sp.
CTTGAAGCATTCCACTTTACGTCTTTTTTGTATCGGAATCGTAAAAATTCCGGATATTTAATTTCCAATTTCCGTTTTTGAATCATGACGAGACCTATCAAAACCCGTTTCAACACCTTTCTTGTCCGAGTGCCTCTCGTCGCCGGATGGTTTGAATTCATTCAGTCCCGTGTTGTCATTTCTTTTGACCGATATTTTCAATTCCGGCAAATAATTTTGATGGAAGCAAAACCGGCGTCATAACCAAAAACAACATATATGCAAAACCAAACCCAAGCCGGAGATTGTTCTATTTTCCCTTATGAAAAGGTTTCGTCCTTCCCGTTTAAAGGAATATTGCCAAATCGGCCTTTCTTTCAGCGTTTCACCATCCTGTTGCAACCTTTTCCTGAATAATATCATTGCTTCGGAAGCACATTAAACGGGTCGATATACAAATCAAATCCCTGGCCCCATTCGTTATATTTGTCACGTGGCAGCTCTTCGAAAGGCTGACAGGCATATATGGCCGCGCGTGTCTGGTTGATAAGCAAGTTCACTTTGTCAGGGTTGCCCCTCATTCCGGTAATGACCGGATCACCGATAACTTTACCGTCTATGCTCAATTTGAAATTGGCTTCGGCAACCGGATTTTCTCCGGCAACCCCACCGCCAAGAGCGGCCAATTTCAAATTTTTGGTGATACAACTTGTTGCCGCATTGACGAGCGTTTGGGTGGCATTCTCACCATTACCGATACTTTTGTTGGCTCCAAAACCTGCAGGACCTTGCGAACGGGCAGCACCACCGCCGGATGTGCGCGTTTTATCAATCAATGCCTTTTCATTCATTGCCAGAATATCATCGACACTTTCACCTTTTGCTTTTACAGCAGGCTTAGGTTCTGCCGGTTTCGGTTTGGCTGTCGGCAAAGGTGCTTTCTCAGGCAAACTCGGGAAAGGATCCTTTTTCGGCTCGCTTGCAGGTTCCGTCGCATCGGCCGATTCTTCCGGTTTCGGCTCGGACTGATCCGGCTTGGCACTTTCTTCCGGTTTCTGTTCTTCTACCTTCGGTTTTTCTTCAGGTTTCGGAGTATTATCCGGCTTTGTTTCGGGCGTTTTTGTAGGCGGAACAGGATTCGGATCCGCGTCGGGTGTGCCCGAAGGCGGCGGTGTTGCATCGACATCGCGATCTTTTTCCTTGGGCTTTAATGGCGCTTCATTATCAACCTTGCCATCACCGACATGCTCGGCATCGGGTTTTTCAACCGGTTTTGTGGTTGGTTTCGGCGCGGCCTTATTCTCTTTGGATGCTGTCAACTCGCCCTTTTGTATCGAAGTCGTTTCGGCAATCGGCACCAGAGAAACCGGCAAAGCTTCGGTTACCTCCGCATTAAAATCGGCAGGCGAGGAAAGGCTGATAAGCCCCCAGGTAAGAATCAGGGCATGTGCCGCTACCGATGTTGCCAGACCTGCTTTCATAATATCAGTTTATCGCCAATTTTACTGTTGTGGCAGACTTGCCAATGCAACATTGGTAAAGCCCGCTTTCTGAATGATTGCAAGAAGGTCAAGAACCTTCTGGTATTCTACTGTTTTTGCCCCGCGAACAAAAATACGTTGCTTGGAAGCATCGCCACCAGCTGATTCTGTAACAGCTCTCAATTTTGCAACAACTGCTTCCGGCGTATCATAATATTCTTCATTGACGGCAAGGCGCCCCTGATCGTCAACGGAAACCGTCAAAGGTTTTGTTTCGGTATTGACGGGGCCGGCTTGTGTCTTCGGTAAATCAAGCGGCACACCATTAACAAGCAATGGTGCCGAAACCATAAAAATAATCAACAGAACCAACATCACATCAACGAATGGTGTCACGTTGATTTCGCTCATCAAGCCACGGCGCGGTGCACCGCCACGGCGACCACGCCGTTTTGAACCACCGGAACTTCCTACAGCCATTCCCATCTCAGAATTCCTTTTAGTAAGACTGGCGAGAAGTCAATTTCTCATCGATTTGACGGGAAAGAATGGCTGAAAATTCGTCGGCAAAGCCTTCAAGACGGCCTGTAATTTTTCCCGCATCTCCCGACAATTTATTGAAAGCAATAACCGCCGGAATAGCAGCAAGAAGACCAATAGCCGTTGCCAACAAAGCTTCCGCAATACCGGGTGCGACAACAGCAAGGGATGTATTCTTCGAGGCTGCAATTGACTGGAAAGAACTCATAATACCAACAACTGTCCCGAACAGGCCAATGAACGGACCCGCCGAGCCGACTGTTGCGAGAAACCCCAAACGCGATTCCATCCGGTCGCTTTCGCGGGCAAGTGCAACATCCATGGCTTTATCAATACGGCTTTGCAATCCCATGGGTGAGCGCGCACCCTTTTCAAGTGACTTTTTCCATTCCCGCATAGCTGCCATAAAAATGGCCCCCATGCCAAAAACCCGTCTTTCGCTCAAATTTCTATACAAGTCCTCAAGCGATTGGCCGGACCAGAAAACCTGCTCGAAACGGTTCATCGCATGGCGAATGCGACTATAGGCAATCAATTTATCAATAATGATTGCCCAACTCCAGATAGATGCCAATAGCAAGCCGATCATGACAGCTTTTACAACCCAATTGGCCTGCATGAACAGGCTCCAGATCCCTACCGACGCTGGACTCGCTAATTCTATTCCCGGCATAATTTGTTAATCCCTGAATCCAAACGCCCGGCATCTTTTCACCGGGCGGTCTTAAGCAAAATTCTTCACTTCCCGTCAAAATAACTGAAGCATCATATTCGCCGATAGACCTACTTCACGATATTTCCCTGCTTCACGTTATTTCTATGACGTTTAAATTTGTTGAAACAAAGGCCAAAACCAGAATATTCAGGCGCGTTTGCTTCAACGATATCAATAGATAAGGAGGGTTAATTTTTAGTAATGATAAGCCGACTAACTAAAAACAACTCTGAACAGCACAATTTTTAACGGGCTATGAGTTCGATTCCAGATAAAAATAAAATCTGACTTTACCGGAAAAGTGATCACAAAGAAAAAATATTTCATGTATTGAAATGAAAATTAATTCATTTATCATTTTAAAATTTAGTTTATAAATTATTACACATGATTATAGATAATAAAAATATTAATTTATTTTAAATATTATAACAAAAATGTAAGAATTTTTCATTATACGACTTATAGAGCTAATTTTTCGATAAACAAAACCCGCAATTTTTTTCAAATTGCGGGGTGAAGCGAAGAGTTTATTTGCCTACCAATCAAGTCTGACAGCTCGACTGGTAAAAAACTCAGTTATCGTCGTGATTATCACTTTTAAGAGATGAAAGCTTGGCAAAAACCTTATCGGCATCAAGCTCTTCATCCTTGTTATCATTGATTTCAAGATTTTCGGTAGCCGATGCCGGCAATAATGTGCCGTCTTCCGGCGTCACTGCCGGGCGGTTCTTGGCGGCCTTTTCAACTTCTATATCAAGCTCGATTTGTGAGCAGAGCCCCAGTGTTACCGGATCCATCGGTGTTAAATTTGCCGAATTCCAGTGCGTACGATTGCGGATTTGCTCGATTGTCGATTTGGTCGTGCCGATCAAACGGGCAATCTGGGCGTCTTTCAATTCGGCATGATTGCGTACCAGCCACAAAATCGCATTCGGACGGTCCTGACGCTTTGAAAGCGGTGTATAACGCGGCCCTTTACGCTTGTTTTCCGGAAGGCGAACTTTGGGTTCGGAAATTTTCAGGCGGTAATCATTATTCTTTTCGCCGCGTTCGATTTCATCGCGCGTCAATTGACCGGTAATAATCGGATCAAGCCCTTTGATGCCTTGTGCTGATTCTCCATCGGCAATCGCTTTGACTTCCAATGGATGCAACTTGCAAAAAGCGGCGATCTGGTCAAAAGAAAGCGCCGTATTATCAACCAGCCAAACGGCTGTAGCTTTGGGCATCAATAGTTGTGTTGCCATAACATTATCCTCTCGTTCGCCCGCTCCGGTGAGGCGGGACGTGGAATAGACCACATTTTCCGGGAATTCGCCAAGCCTTATAAACCGAATTTTATAAAACAACAAGACATGAGGTGAAACTCGCGCCCCTATTCGTCAATTTCGAGAATTATTTTGCCAATATGGGCGCTTGATTCCATGCGTTCATGAGCCTTTGCCGCCTCTTCAAGCGGAAAAACCTTATCAATAACCGGCTGAATTTTACCTGTTTCAAGAAGCGGCCAGACTTTTTCCTTTAATTGTGCGGCAATGGCAGCTTTGAAGACAGTATCGCGTGCCCGCAAGGTCGAGCCGGTATGAATAAGCCGCTTTACATAAATATAGTTGAGATTGACTGTTGCCATAGAGCCGGAAAGATTGGCAATCTGGACAATACGTCCATCAGGTGCAGCGATTTTGTAATTCTTGTTGGTATAATCTCCCCCGACCATATCAAGGATTACATTGACACCTTTTTTATTGGTAAATTCCTGAGCCTTGCTGACAAAGTCCTCTGTTCGGTAATTGATTGCAAGATCGGCCCCGAGTTTCAAACAGGCTTCGCATTTTTCTGCTGTTCCTGCTGTAGCAAGCACCTTGGCACCGAAAGCTTTTGCCAATTGGATAGCTGTTGTCCCGATGCCGGAAGTACCGCCATGAACAAGAAAAACTTCACCCGATTTCAAATGGGCACGGTCAAACACATTGCTCCAAACGGTAAAGAAAGTTTCAGGAAGCGCCGCCGCTTTGATAAAATCATAGCCTTCCGGAACAGGCAAAGCATTATCGGCAGCAACAGCGGCATATTCGGCATAACCACCACCGGCAATCAGCGCCGTGACTTTGTCGCCAATCTTCCATTGTTTGACTGCAACACCAAGTTTGACAATCTCGCCGGCAATCTCCAACCCTGGTAGTGGCGAGGCTCCTTCCGGCGGCGGATAACTTCCTTGTCTTTGAAAAACATCCGGACGATTCACACCCGCCGCACGGACACGCACAAGAATTTCATTATCTTTAATATCCGGAACATCGACTTCGACAAGTTTCAGCACTTCGGGGCCGCCTTTACCGGCAATTTCAATAGCCCGCATTGTCTTTTCAGAAAAAGTCATTGTGTTCCCTTTCATTGAATTTCTTTTGTTTTCTGTGAATTTTCCGGTATTTGCCTTACAAATACCTTTCCTCACGACAATTCGATTTCGCCAAATTTTCCTTTAAAAGATCTGTTCTTTCGGAAAACCATTCAATGTTTGATCTCTCGGACGGTCAGGTCTTTCAATATTTTACATTCTGCCTATCAAATATTTTAATGGTCAAAAACGCGTTTGAATACAAATTCGGTCTTTTCCTGCAGACACCGGTTATTACCGGAATAGCTGTTATTGCCGAAAAAAACATACCCGCCATTTTTGGCAAACCCTTCTTTGACAAATGTCGAATAGCGTTCAACATCGGGCTTCCATCATGGTGCAAGCATATTTTGTTCAGTCCACTTTATATCCCGTTTACGTCTTGTTCGAAGCACAATAACTTCTTGTTCGGGGCACGATAATTCGCGCCCCGTTTTAAAAAAACAAATGTCGGCGTTTAAAGATTTTTCAGCTTTTCAATTTCATCTTTGAGTGCAAGCTTTTTCCGCTTGAGTTCATTGATTGACAAATCATCGGCCGAAGGTGAAGCCATAGCTTTGTCAATTTCCGTTTCAAGCTCCTGGTGCTTACGTTCCAAAGATGCCAGATGTGCCTCAGTTGCCATACTATGCTCCTTATTTCTGGTATTAAATTCGTATTTTATGCAAAGCCTGTTCCAATTATTATGAATTAGCTTGGCGTTGAAAAATAACTTGGCATCTTTAAGATTAATTGTCGACTTCAAAATCGAATAATACAGAATTTGACAATTAAACATTTCCGCAATTTTTCTTTCGTGATATAGGCAAAAAATTAATGATGAGCTTAAAAGACCGACTGATAAACAAGCTCCATGCCATATAAGCACGATTGCAAAAATAGGACGGCCAGAGAATGTCAGAACAGGAACAGGTTGATGTCAAATTGGCCGTTGCCAAGCTGAAACAGGAACATGCTGATTATGATGCAGCAATTGACGCAATGATAAAAGCCGGCTGTGACCAGTTGCAAATCCAGCGGATGAAAAAAAAGAAACTGGCAATCAAAGACCAGTTACAGAAACTTGAAGATCGTATTATTCCCGATATCATTGCCTGATATAAAAGTTACAGGAAAAAATTATGGGCACAAAAACATATGATGTTGCCATTATTATGGGCAGCCAATCCGATTGGGAAACAATGCGTCATGCTGCCGAAACGCTAAAAAGTCTCGGCATCGGTTATGAAGCAAGAATCGTTTCGGCTCACCGTACTCCTGATCGCTTGTACGATTTTGCCAAAGGCGCCAAAAAAGCCGGTTTCAAGATTATTATTGCCGGTGCCGGAGGCGCTGCCCATTTACCGGGAATGACCGCCGCCATGACCAGTCTTCCGGTATTCGGTGTTCCTGTTCAATCACATGCATTATCGGGGCAGGATTCGCTTCTTTCCATTGTGCAAATGCCGGCCGGAATACCGGTTGGAACACTTGCTATCGGAAAATCGGGGGCCATTAACGCGGCACTTCTTGCTGCTTCTGTTCTCGCCCTTTCAAACAAGGCTCTCGCAGAGCGGCTTGATGAATGGCGTGCTAATCAAACGGCCAGTGTTTCAGAATTTCCCGTCGATGAGGTGAAAAAATGAAAAGTCTTGAACCAGGAGATACAATCGGCATTATCGGTGGTGGACAGCTTGCCCGTATGATGGCAAGTGCCGCTGCGCGGCTTGGATTTCATACAATTATTCTCGAGCCGACGCCGGATTGCCCCGCCGCACAAACAGCCAATCGTCAAATTGTTGCAGATTATGATGATGAAAAAGCGCTGGATGAACTCGCCAATTTATCCGGTGTGATAACTTACGAATTCGAAAATGTTCCGGCTCGCGCCGTTGACCGGCTTGCCAAAAAAGCAACTGTTTTGCCAAAGCCGGCAGCACTCGAAGTTTCTCAGGATCGTTTTACCGAAAAGAAATTTTTGAACGACAGCGGCATAAAAACCGCTCCGTGGTTTCTCGTCGACAATCGTCAAATGCTGATTGCCGGTCTCGGCAATGTTGGTGGCAAAGGCATTCTGAAGTCACGCCGATTCGGTTATGATGGCAAGGGGCAAGTGCGGCTTGATAATCCGAATGAAGAAGAAATTGATAAAGCGCTTGCTGATATCGGTAATGTGCCTGCCATTCTTGAAGGATTTGTTCCATTCAAAAAAGAAATATCGGTGATTGCCGCACGTGATTTTGAAGGTCACGTTGCCTTTTATGATTGCCCTGAAAATGTTCACCGCGACGGAATTCTAAGGACATCGACCGTTCCGGCCTCTATTGACAAAAAAACCGTCGAGGAAGCGCAAAAGGCAACAAAAACGGTTCTTCACGAACTCGATTATATCGGCGTGATCGGGGTAGAATTTTTTGTTCTGGAAGATCGCTCGGTCTTGGCCAATGAATTGGCACCACGCGTTCATAATTCCGGCCATTGGACAGAAGCGGCCTGCCTTATCTCACAATTCGAACAGCATATACGTGCGGTCACCGGTCTTCCCTTGGGGAAAACAACGCGGCATAGCAATTGTGTAATGGAAAATTTGATCGGCGAGGATGTGAAACGCTTGCCCGATCTATTGGCGGAACCGCAAACTTTTATCGACCTCTATGGGAAAGCGGAGTTGAGAGCCGGAAGAAAAATGGGGCATATCGTCAGACTGACCGATCGTGCCGAATAACAGATAAAAGGCATGTCCAAACGTCTCCAAAGCTTGATTCTTGATAGAGTTTGATAATGGAAACACTATTTTTACGTGATTTGCAGTTGACAAACCCTCTATCGTCAGGCTATTTGACCGACGAAATTCAAGCCCGATTATGGGTCCAATCCTTTTACCCGGCGACGGGTTATACAAACGGTGATTGAAATGAAAATTAAAAATTCGCTCAGAGCGCTCAAGGGTCGTCACCGCGACAACCGCATGGTTCGCCGCAAAGGTCGTATTTATATTATCAATAAGACCAACCCGCGCTTTAAAGCCCGTCAGGGTTGATTATTTGATAGAATGGTTAAAAAGGCTCCATTATGGGGCCTTTTTTATTTTGGGCTATATTCGACCATTGCTTCAATCTTGTCATCACGATAATATCGCCGCCATGATATGCTGCGGGCGTTGAAAAACAAAATCATCTGTCGCAGACTTCATGTAACAAAGAGAACCGACCCTGGCAGAGGAAATCATAATGAATAAATGGAAAATTCGTTTTTTCATAATTTCTCTGTCCATTATAACGGCTGTGTCACCGGCTGCCGTTTTTTCGCAAAGTCTACCGGAACTTCCACCACAAGAAGACCCTGATTCTCCACCATTAACGCCGGAAGATATGATTCCCGACAAGCCGTCTCGGGAAGAGGCATTGACTGATCTTGGAAAAGACCAAAATGCGGCACAAAAAAAACAGGCTGAGCTTGACCGTTTACTTGCTGTTTTGAAAAGAACCGCCGACCAAAAGGAAGCGGCAAAAATCAGTCGCCAGATTCAAGGCTTATGGTCGCAATCGGGGAGTGATACGATTGATCTCCTTATGAAATGGGCTGAAGATGGCATTAACCAGCAAAACTATGCCATGGCGCTCGATTTTCTTGATAATGTGGTCGCCCTACAGCCCGATTATGCTGAAGGATGGGCGCGTCGCGCGGCAGTTCATGTGCAATTGAATGACTTGACGCTCGCAATGAGTGACCTTCACCGCTCGCTTTCATTGGAACCCAGAAATTATAATGCCCTGTTTCTCGTCGGATCGATTCTGGAAATGACCGGACGAAATAAACTTGCCCTTAAAGCTTATGAAGATGCATTGCAAATTTATCCGCAAATGCAACGTGCGCAAAAACGTGTTGGCGACATTCTTGAGGATCAAACCGGACGGGCTATCTGATTTCATTAAAAATTTCGGGGTTTGAGCAAAACTTGCAAATTAAGTTTCAAAAACCTGATTGTGGACTGGTAACAAGCCGAGACTTCACCTATATTGGCCGAGGCGTTCTGCTCTTCTCGACAGGAATAACTGCATCCCCGGGGCCTTATTGATCTCTAAGGGAGCTGTCCCTGATTAGGCTCGTGGGCCTTTTCATATGGCGCCCACCTACGTTGTAGGTTTCCCGGGATCAAATACATTCCACCGGTTGCTGCGGATCGCCACTTTCTCTCTAAATTGTGTGCGGCATAAACGATAATCAGTTTGTCCTTATAAGCTATAGACCATTTCGATTTTTAGCTGATCTGCCCTTCTCTTCCCGCTTCAAATTTATCTCTTCACATCAACCTTTTTATCATCTTCAAATTGTTTTCATCAATGGTTGCGAGTTCGACCTTTCCCCTGTTTTCTTGCCGATTTTTATGCCGGTGCGTGATAATTGAAGAAATCATAGTGTTTATCGACGCGATTTATCAGTTTCCACCATTCTCTTGATACGATTTTTCAAAACAGCTTTGACAAAACCGGATGATTGTCCATTATCGTTAAAGTTAAACCGGATTTTAACAATAAATCGCAGAGCAGCTTTGAAGAAATAAACTGAAGTGGAAGACGTTTCTCGCAAGATGACCAACAACAAAAAAACGCTTCGACAGGAAGCACTGGCAAGACGCGACCGGATACCGGAAAAACAGCGCGTTATCATTTCGCAAAAGCTCGTCGATGAACTTCAAAAACTGCTCGCCATTTTAAAAGGCAAAACGGTAGCAGGGTTTTGGCCGATCAAAAGCGAAATTGACCCGCGCCCTCTCATGTCGGCGTTGAAAAAACATGGCTTTAAACTGGCTTTGCCTGCGCTTATTGATAAAACGACAATGGTTTTCAGAATTTTCGAAGATGAGGGAAAACTCGTTGATATGGGTTTTGGCACTGTGGGGCCATCTGAAGACGCGCAAATTGTTGCGCCGGAAACACTTCTCGTTCCGCTTTCGGTTTTCGATAGCAAAGGAAACAGGATCGGTTATGGCGCCGGTTACTATGATCGGGCAATTGCAAGCATGAGAGAAAACGGGCATAACCCGTTATTGATCGGACTTGCTTTCGATTGTCAGGAAGTTCCATCAATACCGGCAGAGCCACACGACCAAAAATTGGCAATGATACTGACCGAAAGCGGTTTGAGGTCTTTTTAAAATATGTTTAGAGTTGAATTATGAGATTTTTATTTTTAGGTGACATGGTTGGCAAATCCGGCCGCACAGCAGTATTCCAGAAGCTTCCCGGCCTGATATCGGGTCTCAAGCTCGACTTTGTTGTCGTTAACGGAGAAAATGCAGCTTCCGGCTTCGGCATTACCGAAAAAATCTATAATGAAACACTGGAAGCCGGTGCAAATGTTGTAACCACCGGCAACCATGCGTTCGACCAGAAAGAAACTCTGACTTTTGCCGATCATGCCGACCGGTTTTTAAGACCTGCAAATTTTCCGAAAGGGACGGCGGGCAAAGGTTCGGGTGTCTATATTGCAAAAAACGGTGCGCGTGTGCTTGTTGCCAATGTTATGGGGCGGGTATTTATGCATCCTGATCTTGACGATCCGTTCGAGGCAGCCGAACGCATTGTGGGAGAATGTCCGCTCGGCGAGCAGGCCGATGCGGTGATTTTTGATTTCCATGCCGAAGCCACAAGCGAAAAACAATGTTTTGGCCATTTTCTTGATGGTCGCGCCAGTGTGGTGGTGGGCACTCATACCCATGTTCCGACAGCCGATTATCAGATTTTCAGTGGCGGCACTGCGTTTATGTCGGATGCCGGTATGTGTGGCGATTATGATTCGTCGCTCGGCATGGATAAAGAAGAACCGCTCAACCGTTTTGTCACCAAAATATCACGTGGTCGCTATGAACCGGCGAGCGGGCTTGCAACCATTTGTGGACTTGCGGTTGAAATTTCCGACCGCACAGGACTTGCAGAAAAAGTATCCGCCTTGCGCCTTGGACCGCGATTGGAAGAATGCTTGCCGGATTTTTGGTGAAAGACGGGCAACCCTTTACCTTTTCACTCGTTTTCCGTATAAGGCGCTCATTCAGATTTTATTAGAACATTGTCCGACAGGATACTTCGATTATTCCAAGGCTCGCTGTCGGTGAAAACCGAAAGGTGATCTATGTCAGGCCATTCACAGTTTAAGAATATTATGCATCGCAAAGGTCGTCAGGATGCGATGCGCTCGAAGATGTTTTCCAAACTCGCCCGCGAAATAACCGTTGCGGCCAAGCTTGGTGTGCCGGATCCTGCAATGAATGCCCGTTTACGCTTGGCTGTGCAGAATGCAAGAGCCCAGTCCATGCCGAAAGACAATATCGAACGGGCGATTAAAAAGGCTGCCGGTAATGATGGCGAAAATTATGAAGAAGTCCGCTACGAGGGTTACGGCCCGGCTGGTGTCGCTGTTATTGTTGAAGCTTTGACAGATAACCGCAACCGTACCGCCTCCAATGTTCGTGCCGCTTTCACCAAAGCAGGTGGTGCATTGGGTGAAACAGGTTCGGTCGGCTTCATGTTCAATCGCGTTGGCGAAATTGTTTATAAACCGGAAGCCGGTGACGCAGACAAAGTTATGGAAGCTGCCATTGAAGCAGGTGCCGATGATGTCCAGTCTGATGAAGATGGTCACGTCATTACTTGCGCTTTTGAAAATGTCGGCGAAGTTTCCAAAGCACTTGAAGCCGCACTCGGTGAAGCCGAATCGGTCAAAGTTGTCTGGAAACCATCAACAACAACGCCGATTGATGAAGAAAAAGCCGAATCGGTTCTCCGTCTGATTTCTACCTTGGAAGAAGATGATGACGTTCAAAACGTCTATGCCAATTTCGAGGTTAGTGACGAAGTCATGGCAAAGCTTGCCGCCGAATAAATTTATTCTTGAAGTTTCAAACTGGATTGTTCCGGCTTTCGGGTGTTTTTTAAACCTCCCGAAGGCCGGTTTTTTATCGGAGTGCCGGATTTATCTTCCCGTCTGTGGGATTTGTCTCCTGTTCAAAAGCCGGTTGCTTGTTAAAAAACAGTTTGTTTTTCAAAAGCAGGCTTTGACCTCAAGATAGTTATAATTTTTCTCCACTTTTATCTTCTTGCCTGCCGTGGCAACCAAGTCTTTCGATAACCGTTCCAGAGGTAGAGTTGGAAAATATCGTGCATTTGAGAACCATTGCGATATTTTTAAACAATAAAAAACCCGCCGGACTGGCGGGTTTTTAGAGGAAATAGAAACTTATTAAAGGCCGAGATTGCCAAAACGGTTTTTGAACTTGGAAACACGACCGCCGCGATCAACGAGGGTTTGTGAACCACCAGTCCAAGCCGGATGTGTTCTCGGATCAATATCAAGATTCATGGTGTCACCTTCTTTACCCCAAGTGGAGCGGGTGAAATACTCGGTGCCATCTGTCATCACAACCTTGATGGTGTGGTAATCGGGATGAATATCAGCTTTCATGACGCGAACTTCCTGCTTCTAACGGTAACGAACGGTTACATGGTGTATTTTCATGATGCCATCCGTTCATCAATTTGATAAACAAAGCCCGGACTTCACCGGACTTTGATAAAAATCTGGTGTTGCCTATACAACAGCACGAACGATAGCACAAGGGCACAATAGAATATGGATAAGAAGAACAGCATGGAAAATAGCGAAAAAAGACTATCTGCCCCGAAAAAACATAGCTTGCGTCCCTTATCAGCACTGCAACCTTATGTATTCCGCTATAAAAAACTTGCCTTTTCGGCTGCTGTTTCTTTGATAGTTGCTGCCCTTGTCATGTTGGCACTTCCCATTGCAATCCGCCGTATGCTCGATCATGGCTTTAGTTTAAGCAACGGTACCATGATAAATTCCTATTTTGCGGTGCTGTTTCTGCTTGCTGCAATTCTGGCTCTTGCTTCAGCCGGACGTTATTATTCGGTGATTACTCTGGGTGAACATGTGGTGGCCGATCTCCGGCGGGATGTTTTTTCCCATATTATCAACTTGTCACCGGAATTTTTCGACAAAGCCCGTTCCGGTGAAATTATCTCGCGTTTGTCTGCCGATACAACACAGGTAAAATCTGCTGTCGGTGCTACAGCTTCGGTTTTCTTGCGCAATATTATCATGGCCGTCGGTGCCGTTATCATGATGATTGTGACCAGTCCGAAACTGTCGGCTATGGTGCTTGTGGCAATTCCCATTGTTGTTATTCCGCTCATTGTTTTCGGCCGCAAAGTGCGCAAAAGAACCCGCCTCGCACAAGACCGTCTTGCCGATGCGACAGCACTTGCTTCCGAACAGGTGAGTGCTATCCGCACTATTCAGGCTTTTACGGCAGAAAAAAGTGTCAATAAACGGTTTTCCCAATTGATCGAACGGGCTTTCCAATCGGCACGTGGCTCCATTCTGTCGCGCGCATTTTTAACCGCCTTTGCCATTTTTCTTGTTTTTGGCAGTGTTGTAGCCGTGTTGTGGATTGGCTCGAACGATGTCTTGAATAAAACCATGACGGCCGGAACATTGGGGCAATTCGTTCTTTATGCGGTTTTCGGTGCCAGTGCATTCGGCCAATTATCGGAAGTTGGTGCAGAACTCGCACAGGCAACAGGGGCTGCCGAAAGACTTGCCGAACTGCTTGTTGAAAAAACTGCAATTACCGTTCCCGCCAGCCCGTTGAAACTGCCTGAACCGACACGGGGTGCAATCAACTTCAATCATGTCGATTTTGCCTATCCGACCAGAAAATCCCAACCTGTCTTGCACAATTTGACATTTTCGATCAAAGCCGGAGAGACGGTTGCTTTTGTTGGCCCGTCCGGCGGTGGCAAAAGCACAATTTTCTCATTGATCTTGCGCTTTTATGACCCTGATAGTGGCAATCTTACTTTTGATGGTACGGAAATTTCCAAAGTCAAGCTTGAAGATTTACGCTCGCGCATTGCCTATGTCCCGCAGGATGTCGCCATTTTTGACGGAACTTTGCGGGAGAATATCGCTTTCGGTAATCCTTTGGCCGATAATAAAGCTATTGAAGAAGCAGCCGAGGCTGCCCATGCACTCGACTTCATTCATAATTTGAAAGACGGTTTTGAAACAGAAGTCGGCGAGCGCGGCATTACCCTTTCAGGCGGACAAAAGCAACGCATAGCCATTGCCCGCGCAATTTTGCGCAATGCTCCGCTTCTTTTGCTTGACGAAGCAACATCCGCACTTGATGCGGAAAACGAGATGCTTGTACAAAGAGCACTTGAAGGATTAATGAAAAATCGCACAACACTGGTTATCGCCCACCGTTTGGCAACAGTTTTGAAAGCCGACAGAATTGTTGTTCTTGATAAAGGTGCTATTGTCGAAGAAGGCACGCATGACGAACTGGTTGCGCAAAACGGCCTTTATGCGCGCTTGGCAAAACTCCAATTCTCGCATTGAAGACAATACGGCAAAAGAACATACAGGAATTAGAAAACAGGCCATACTATGGTTCAGATTCGCGTGGAGCCGAAAATTGACGGCGTTTCAGGTTGGTTTGCCACATCGCCCGATCATGGAATAACAATTGGCAAAAGCTTTGAAGACGATAAAGACTTTGATTTTGTGATTATCGGAGCGGGCTTTATCGGCCTTTCATTGGCTCATCGTTTGGCCGAACGGCAACCGGATGCAAAGATTGCGGTCATTGATGCACTTAAAGTTGGCGAAGGCACTTCGGGGCGAAATGCGGGCTTTATCATTGATGTTCCGCACAATGTGGACGGCGGCAAAACAACCCCCGATCATGACCGGCGGCTTTATGCATTAAATAAATTCGCCATAAAGCGTTTGCGTGATTTTAAAGACCATTATGCTATTTCCTGTGATTGGCAGGAAAGCGGTAAATATATGGCCGCCCGCGAAACAAATAACCTCGGCAATCTTGACCATTTTGCAAAACAACTCAAAAATGACGGGTTTGATTATCAGGATATTTCCGGAGACGATTTAGCGAAACGATTGGGATCCACCTATTATCAACGGGCAATCTATACACCGGGCAATGTTCTTGTTAACCCTGCCGCACTTATCCGTGGTATTGCAAAAGCCTTGCCACCTTCTGTCAGCCTTTATGAACAAACGCCCGTTACAGAAATCACTTATGGTTCTAAGCATGTGATTAGAACTGCCCGCGGGCTTATTACGGCAAAATTTATCTTCGAGGCAGGCAATATTTTCAACAGTGAATTCGGCTATGAAAAGCACCGTCTTGCACCCGTTTACACTTATGCCAGCCTGACAAAACCGCTTGAGGCTAGTGATGTCGAAAAGTATTTTTCCAATGTAAAACCTTGGGGCATTACCTCGGCTCATCCGGCAGGCACAACAGTGCGCTATACACCCGACCACCGCATCTTTATTCGTAATATATTGCGTTTTGCACCAACATTGACGACTTCAAAAGATGATCTCGACTTTGCCTTGACCCATCATAGGCGTTCGTTCGAGAACCGTTTTCCTATGCTTTCCCATATTCCGTTCGAATTCACATGGGGCGGAATGATTGCCGTTACGCTCAACCAGAATTATGTTTTCCATAAACCTGCCGAAAACATCATGGTTTTGAATGGCTGTAACGGCGTTGGCGTGGCAAAAGGCACATATCTCGGATTTTATGCGGCCGATTTTATTTCTGGTGATAATAATGAAGAAATCCGCTTCATTCGCGAGAACAGCCATCCGAGCTTTATTGTTCCCGATCCGATACGTTCGCTTGTTGCCCGCTACCGGTTAAAAAAAGAGCAAGCCGCCGCTGGCGGCGATTTATGAGGTGAACGTAACTCAAACGAAACATATATGTGCACGATCTCGCCCCAAAAAAATTCCCGCTTTAAAAAAAGCGGGAATGGAATTTGATAGAAATTTCTGAACAAAGCTTAGCCCTTAGATGGGCTTTTTAATCGTCTTCATCAGTGCTTTATGAATAAGCTCGTTTCCGGCAACAATAT
>CAMLLT010000027.1 GCA_946480935.1 uncultured Bartonella sp.
GAAGCGGCAAGTGCAGAAACAGCGCTCATCCAGCCGATTGCATCACGAACCGAATTGCAGTCAAAGCCGATTGTTACGGCATCAATACGCTTGGCCGGAGGTAGATGTGCGGCCTGATCGGCAAGAGCTGGCAAAAGAACCTCGAATTTCACCATAAAAGGTGGGCGTATAATAAAGGGTTTCATTTCATGCCGGTTCTTGACGGCTTCAAAGGCGGCTGCTTTTATTTTTTCGCACGATTTTGTGGGCGAAAGAGAACGCGCGGCACGATTGGCATAAGCGTGTTTGACTGTTGCAAATCTCGCTTTGGGGAAGAATTCCCTATTTTGTTCTTCAAGGCAATTGTCGCCGGTTAAAAGCCCGACAGGAATACCGAGTTCGCCCGCATAAGCGCCATAAATGCCGGGTTCACCCAATCGTTTGTCGCCAAGATAGACAGCACGGAAAGCGCGGCTGTTGGTGGTGTGGGCAAGCACGCCTTCAAGACTTGCTCCGGCATGGTGGCCAACAAGAAAAACCATGTCGAAACCGCCATCGGCAAGCCCGCAAGCCATATTTTGGGGTTTCGGTTTTCCCTGAATAAGTTCGGCATCGGGATGGAGGAGTTCGGGAACAAGATTGACCATTGCCCCATGGGAATCGTTCACAACAACTTCTTTTGCACCGGCTTCAAATGCACCGGTAACAGCAGCATTGACTTCGTTGGTCATCAGGCGGCGCGCCCGCTCATATTCGGCATTGCCGGATGAACATTGCTGAGGGATAACCACACCGGCCACCCCCTCTATATCGGCTGAAATGTAAATTTTCATAAAATTCTCGTTGTCCTGTTTTTTTAAAATCCGCGACCGGTCGAAAGCCGGTGCTTAAAAACAAACAGAAGGTTGGAAGCTTCTGTTATAGAGACAAAGAGTATGACAGAAAGTGAATTGGTGATGCAAGGAATAGAAGCGGAAACCTGGACAAATTCCTGTCCAAGACAGAAAGTTCATTGTTGAAGACAGAAAGTTCCCCGTCGAAGACAAAAGTAACTTGTCGAAGATAAAAGTTTTTCGTGAAAATTTCCGCTTTGGCTATTCCTTGCAATCCCCCGCTAAAGTTTTTTCATATGTCTTTCGGCAAGATAACCGAAACCGACACCGAGTATCAGCCACAATATGGCTTGAATACCGAAAGTCGCAATGCGGAAATGCCACAAGACATCAGCCGAAAAGCCGGCCGGAACTTCGTTGACAACCGGCATAATGAAATAGACGATACCCATGAATACGGCATAGCCGATCATGGCAATAATCGCCGCATTAAGCCCGCCGAATTTGGCTTTAAGCCGGTTTGCCGCAATATAAACCAGAACCATGGCAAGGAGCGACACCAGAATAAGCGCGAAATAGTCTTCAGTACGGGATACAATGGTTTCAGGTTGCCCGACAGCTGGCGGGTTGGATGGATATTTTAACTGCGGCACCAGTACCACCGAAATAAAGGCAGAAGCCGAAATCAGTAGACTTGTGGCCATGATGTTCAATTTTCCTAACCGTCCGAAAGCATAGCTGCAAAAGCAGGAAAAAAGCCCGCCTGCACCGGCACCAAAAACCACAAGTGCAGTCAAAAGGCCAAAACCGGCTTGTGTTTTTCGGCTGACAACTTCTTCTTCAGCTTCATGGGAATGGCCGCTTTGTGCTTCCTCTGCCGCTTCATGGGATTCTTCAAAAGCAATGGCACGATCAACATAAGGCTCGCCGTAAAGGCGGGCAAATCCGAACGCAATAAGACCGGCAACGAGGCCGACAAGCATGCCCCGATAAAGGAGTGAACCCATTATTCTATCTCCTCAGTGACATGGAAAGCCGAGAAGATGGCGACCATCATGAACGAATTCATGAATGGTGGTGCCGCTGAAAAGCGACAATGCACCTTGCTCTGTGGTGATGAAATAAAGTGCGATGAGGCAAATAAGACCGCCAAATATAGCCCATGGCAAAATGGCTTTGACCGGAATGGTTTTGGCCGGAACAAATATGGTTTGCGGCGCATGCGCCGTTTTAATAGACATGAAACCTCCTTCAGGATAACGCGTCCTTGAGTTTTAGGAAAAAGCAATCAAATCGAAGTTCTGGCTTCTGTCCCATGATTGGTAGACAGTCACAGTGGCGCGACCGCCCCGGATTGACACCGGGTTCCACGAAATTGAATGTGAGGCTCACCATAGTCTCAAGCAAAATCCCTGTCAAATTCTGTTTGAAACTACTAGATTACTGTCTGTGACAATTTAGAAATTGATCGTGTTTGAAATGCAGAAAAGATCGGGAAGCGAAATGGCGGAAATTATTATTATGACTCATGGCATGACACGTGCCGAACAGCGTGGCATTTTTCCCGGAAATGAAAGTCTTGATAGCGATGTTCTTTTGCCCGAAAAATTTTCGGTTCAAAAGGGCATGAATATTGTTTGCGCCAATCTTACCTCATCTATCCGCACGGTCGAATTATTGGGGCTTGATTTCAAAATAGATTTCTCAATTCCTGTTATCGATTACGGGCATTGGCACGCGAAAGCCTTGAAGGAACTCGCAAATGAAGAGAAAGACGAGCTTGAGCAATGGCTGTGTGACCCCTATTCAGCTCCGCATGGGGGAACCTCTTTCAAAACTCTTTATGACAAGACCGTAGACTGGCTTGAACAGGCAAACTATGCCGAACCGACATTGATTGTCGCCGACGCCAATTTTTTGCGAATGGTTATGATTGATGTGTTGAAAGCACCACTTTCGTCTTTGTTTAAAATTGATATTGCTCCGCTCACATCTATAAAATTTGTGAAACGTCACGATCATTCAAAAATTTCATTGTTCTCCTCGAATATCGAATGACCGACAAATCAATCTCTATTTCTTGTTTTGTTTAAAGTTTTAGCCCCGCCGGAAAATTGCTTGTTCACAAATATGCATTTGCATAGGCAACTTTGGTCTGTAATGGTCTTCAGTTTTTCCCGTTCATGAAGCTGGCACTTTCATTATTCATGAATATCAATCATAGCTTTATTCATGAATATCAATCATATCGTCAATAAAAAAATTAATGAAATCAAAAGGATAAAATGTTGTTAAAAGTAGATTTTCGATGATTGGAAGATACCATTTTTCTTTCCCGATCAGTCACGGTTTTTTAGAGGTTTTGGCGAAGATGAAAATAGCAATTGTTTATCATAGTGGCTTCGGGCACACGGAAAAATTGGCGCATTATGTCGAAGAGGGAGCGAAAGAAGTACAAAATGCCGAAACATTTTTGATCGGGCTTGATGAAAAACCAGTCAATTGGAACCTGCTCGAAACTGCCGATGCCATTATTTTCGGTTCGCCCACCTATAATGGTACGGTGAGTGCACGTTTCAAACAATTCATGGAAGATTCAACCGGTCCGGCTTTTGTCGAACAGAAATGGCGCAACAAGATTGCAGCAGGTTTTACCAATTCGGGAGCCGAACATGGCGACAAGCTCAACAGTTTGATGACAATGAGCCTTTTTGCCGCCCAACATGCGATGATATGGGTCAATCTCGGTCTGCTTTCCGGTAAAACACGCAATGATCTTAATGGTATAGGAAGCTGGCTCGGCGCTATGGCGCAGTCGGACAATGCGTCACCGGATGTCACACCGAAAATAGAAGATCTGAACACAGCCAAATATCTCGGTCATCATGTGGCGGAAATTACCAAACAATTTTGTAACGGCAAATAAGCAATTCATTGTATAGGCGCGCTTGATAACAATGCGAAAAGCTTGACGCTTTTTAAACCAGCTTACTCGTGCTTTCGTTTGGCATTTGTTTTTACAAAGTTGACGGGCAGAGGGTTCAGTTTAAAAAGCCAATGCTCGTTTGAACCGGTGAATATACAGAGCAGGAAAATGCGCGGCTTTAAAATGCCAATTCATGTTTCAAGTCTTTTGCCGTTCGTTTGATTGTTCTTGTTTGCTGCCAGTGCGAGGCGGTGGCCGCTTTGCTTCAACTTTCACAATTAAATTCAACCGAATAAACGGCAAAATGAGAGATGATGCCGGATAAAGCTCTGTTTTCAACAAACTGAACCTTTAAAAACATCCCTCCGATCCCTCATGATTTATAGTTGTCAAATAGAATAACGTCGTTTTAATTCTATGTAACGAACATCCTTTTTAAGGCTGCTATCGGCTTCGACTATTTTTTGCAGAATTTCAGCTATTTTGAAAGGTCGTTGACGAGTAGCATTCGGCGAAACCGTAAATAACAATTCCAATAATTCTTTCGGGTAATCTTGAATAATTTTATTGCCAAAATAAGGCGTGGTGATGTCACCAAAATCTAATTGGTTTATGTCGTATATTTTATTCAAGTGATTTATCACTAATTTTAGTAGAACAGGAAATTGCGCACCACTCCATAGAAGTAATTCGCAAAAAATAGCTGATACTTCAGGTGACCAAGCTTTCATCTGCTTTGGCCAAATTTTTAAAAGTTTAGCTAAGCATAATTTCGATTGATCGGAAGGATTATTATTCCTTCTAAATTCAGACGTAAGGTGACTTGAAATGATTATTCGGAATCGATTGTTGGATTTTAATAGTAATTCATGTAATTCTGCATC
Organism: uncultured Bartonella sp.; assembly: GCA_946480935.1. Taxonomy (GTDB): domain Bacteria; phylum Pseudomonadota; class Alphaproteobacteria; order Rhizobiales; family Rhizobiaceae; genus Bartonella. The sequence continues at coordinate 4,623 of CAMLLT010000027.1, forward strand.
TGTAATAAGTTTTTCTTCTGTGCTATCATCCGTATTGTCCCATAAATCCAGAATTATCTTAGCATAGCGATCAATATTTTTTAGGTAAAAAGCTGGGAGAGTTTTAACAATTGTGAACAGATCGTCTTTTATGGTTTTAAATATTTCCGTACAAGGAAGCTCGCGAATTTCTAAAAAACCGGACCACGCAGCGTCGCGGTCGATAGATTTGCTGCTGTGAAAAATTGGTAACAAATATTTTTTGGTCCAATCTTTATTGATTAGAAAAAACCAATCAATTTCGGAGAATAAAATAACCAGAACATATTGGCGGGAACTATCTGGCAGCTTCAAGAGAGATTCGATCAAATCGAACCATTCTTTATAAAAACATTGATTGCCAAGGTTTTGCATAAACGGTTTGGTTAAAAGCGCTCGCGCTATCATTCCTGCAGGTGCATTGATTGCTTCGGTAAACTTGTCAATACTTAACTTAACGATAGATGTACCTTTATCAGGCTGCACTTTCAATATTTCCACAAGTCTGTTTGCAAGACGAAAAAAAACGGGTAGATAATTTTTTTCAAGTTTACCTGCATTATCATCGAGCCAGTAACCAACAGGTTTAATAATTATAGCGATCTGTTCATCCGAATAATTAAGAAGACGATTGGCAATTAAAAGTTTGAAGCGGGTTTGATCGGCTTTGCGAGCTTCCGAATACAAAAATTTCTGCCATGCCCATTCTCGAAAAATACCTTTTTTGCCTTCAAGGCATAATGCAGAAAAAGCACGTACCGGCTTATCTTTTGCCAATTCCTCGAACGGCCTATTAACAATGCGAAAATCATCCCATCCCTGTCGAGTTCTTTCAACTTTGGCCAACAGCTTTGAAAGCGGAATGTTTAATAAAGCAGTATAATCTGTATTGGCTACTATAAATCCGCCATTTGTGAGTTGTTCCGCGGCACGTGCTCTTTCTTCAGTCCATTCAGGTACAATGGAATGCAGTTTTTGAGCTTTTTTTTGTGTTTCTACCGATAATTCACATCCCTCATCTATCAAGCGCTGAAAACGATTTAAGCTTAGCCAAGCGCGGCGTTTTTTTCGGATAAGTTGATCTTTTCCAGTAAAATGAGGTGTATTTTCAAGTAACCTCTTTTCAATCATAGATCGGGTCGAACTATCCAGTTTTACCCACCGTTTTGTCAAAATTGACAATAAGTCATCTTCATGTTGGCAATTACTAATTGTTTCACTTGAAAGGGATGAGATAAACTGCCCGAATTCATCATTGGCAACGATTTCTTCCTTTCCTGCTGCCCATATCCTTAAATGGGCAAAGACAATATCATCATCTTGCGGCCATGACAAAAATTCAAATTTTGCCACAGAAGGATCAATTTTACATAGTTGATCAAAAAGTCTCGCAAAATATATGATCATGCCGGAAAGATCAGGCGTTCTTTTAGAAGAGTTTTTATCTTCTTTGTCACAAACAATCGGTTGGAGAGGTAATTGACCATATCTGCCGATTTCCTTTTCGTACAAGATTGCAATTTCCAAATTTCTCCATAGTGCTTTCAGAAACGCATAACACCACTTATCAGGAATATCGAGTGGCTGATCGGAATAGGGATATTCAATAGCGACTGGTGCAAATTGGTTGACATTTTTTCTGTTAATCTTGAGTTTTTGCGGAATTGGTTGGAGATATATAGTAGATTTTACAGAAAAATAAGGGCGCGTTAGTTTTTCGAATTGTTCAACAACTGTTGCATTCCACTCGCCGTTTTTCCATGGTGAAATAGATAAAGCATTACGAAAATAGGTACGTTTTTCCCACGCTGATACTATCAGTTGCCATCGCTGACGAATAAGGGGATTAATAGTTCGCGAATGATTCACTAATTCACGTGAAATTACGTTTATGATGATTTGGTTTAAGGAAAATTTAATTACAGCCCAAAATAAAGCAGCAGGCTGATCAAGTACTTTTGTAAACCATAGCGTTAATTGTTCAAGACGATTGACAAGTTGCGAAACATTGTTTTGTAATGCATTTATGTTTTGAATGTCTACAGACGCATGGTCACGTGAGTTAATATCAAAAGCATCCCAAGATTTCCAAAAGAATGTTCGCACCATCTGCTCGTTATAACCGAGATCGGAGTCTTGAGGCGATTTATCAGAATCAAGACCGTATAGAATATGTATACCCATAAAATTTTTATTCGAGGATGATGGATTTACTTGATCGGGGATTGTATTACGACAAGAGTCGTCAAAGACATAAAGCCATTCTGCCGAAGGAACCGGTTTTGCTTCTGCAAATTTTTTTGCCCCTTCACTTGATGAAACAATATGCGCAATCTGCCCTCGTTCAAAAGGTTGAAGTGCGCGAGGGTTGCGCGCAAATTTTTTTATGACTTGTTCATACCACTTGTCGGGATTACGTGCTCTTTCCGCCCAGGCTTCAAGCGTTTTCCATAAAATATCGTAACTCCCTGCAGGAAAACAAATAGGCATCACACCTTTGAATTTCCAGCGATTGATGACATCTTCTCCATCATCCGACTGGAAAGCATAAATTTTATTATGCGTTGCTTTCATTTTGTGTAAAGCTTCGAGCAAATATTGCACCGGCGGGTCGTCAGCGCTGTAGCCGACAAAGACAATTGTGTAATTATCAAGAATTTGGCGAATGAACTGGGTTGCCCAACCTTCGGCAAGATAAGCTTTCCCGAACTGGGATGTAGAAAGAATAAATCCGTCGCCTTCTGCGCCTTGATAGTCTTTCGTTGCAAGCCCGTGTAGATAAACAATCCCATCCATCTCGTCGACGCGTGAAGGATCAGGCAATTTTGGCGGCTGCCAGATTTTGAGCTTTTTCCGGCATTGTTCAAACAGGCGGTCAAAATTCGTCGTAACCAACCGGACTTTTCCGTGTCTGTTTGTTGCCAGATCGAGCAAAATTCTGTGCGCTTTTAGGTAATCCGGCTTTTTGGGAGAATCTTGTTTTTCGGGATTCAGAGCTGATGCAACAGCCTCTTCAATATCTCCGGCACGAAAATCTCTTTCTAGCAGACCAAAAATACGATCAGCCGAAATCAAGCCGCTAATGCCTGCATTTTTTTCTATTTCATGCGCCGAGTGTATAAGCCTATAAGCATCGCTATTCTTACCAATTCCCAGATGTTTGGCTACAACATTTGCAAGGCCAAAAAAATCGGGCAAGTTCGCATATGCCCTTGATACGCCGGCACCACAGAAAAAGATCACTTTGCCTTCATCTCTTTCCCACAATAGTTCATCGGGAATAGATGGTCCGTCGGCAAAGAATCGCAAAGCAAGGTCTCCATTTTGTTTGTTTAAATATTACTATAGACACCTTAAAGTCGTAAAGGAAAACGAATTTTCCTTAAAGTGGTAGTTTGTTTTTTACTCTTTTAAAGGGGGTATGGAGACATGAGCTACTAAAGCCAAGAAGTGCAAAACAAAATAGCGGTGACGCATTTCGGCTTGATGTTTTAAAGCTTTTAATATTCAACTTCTTCAAAGGGGTGTGTTCGCCCCGATGATGAGTACTTAAAAACACCCGTCAATTTTGCAAAAAAATTGCCCCCGAAATTTTATGAAAAATTTAAGCATACGGCAATCAAACTTTGAAAAGGCCGATCTTCGTTGAGTTGAAGAAGGGGGGAAGCTGTTCAGCGTCATTCATACCAGTGACATTCATAAACACCAGCAACCCAAGCCTGTTTTTCTGACTTAAGACATTATGTTTTCGACTTTAGAAAAATGTGGTGAACAAATAAAATGGGGCGGGGAAGAAAAGAAAAGTTGAGGTCGCGAAAATATTCTTAAAAAAATTGCGGGCAGAAGTTCATCTGCCCGCAAATATGCAATTGCTTTAGTTCTTTGTTGCAGCACTTAAATAACGTTCGCCGCTATCAGGGAAAATTGCCACAATCATTTTGCCCTCATTTTCTTCCCGTTCGGCAAGGCGGGTTGCTGTCCATAAAATGGCAGCGGCTGAAACACCGGGGAATATCCCTTCTGTGGTTAAGAGATCACGTTGAACATTAAGAGCATCCGCAGTGTCGAGTGAAAAAATTTCATCAACCACTTCTGCCGCATAGTTCTTTGGCAGAGACTCTGGAGGCACTTCACTTACTTTGTGCACGCCGTCAATTTCATCCGGATAGGGATTTTCTTCACTCGGAAGCGAGGTTTCTGCCGGTTCTGCAATAACAACTTTGATTTTCGGATTTTTCGATTTCAAATATTTTCCGGTTCCTGACACTGTTCCGCCTGTGCCCATGGCACAGACCAGAATATCCACCTGACCGTCTGTATCTTCCCAGATTTCAGGACCGGTCGAGACAATATGAACCTTCGGATTATCGGGATTGGCCAATTGGTCGATAAAAAAGGCGTCCGGATTTTCCGAAACGATGCGGGCAGCCATTTTTTCCAATGCTTCCGGATCCATAAAAAAAGCATTTTCAACCGGAATCACTTCTGCACCATAAAGCTTGAGAAGTTTTATTTTGTCGGCGCTGATATTATCGCTCACATAGAATTTCGTTGCATAGCCTTTGGCTGCTGCCACAGCAGCAAGCGCAATGCCTGTATTGCCGCTTGTAACATCGACAATGGTATCGTCCTTTTTCAACTTGCCGGATTTTTCCGCTTCATTAATCATATTCAAAGCGGCGCGATCTTTTATACTGCCTGCCGGATTGAGATATTCCAGTTTGGCAATAATACGTGATTTCAAATGATGTTTTTTGCCGTAATGATGAAGCTCGACAAGCGGGGTCTTGCCGATGAGTTCGGTGATATTGTGATGGATTTTCATAAGATAATACTCCGCTATTCTTCTGCCATGCCTTTGGGATTGGTTTCTGAAACGTTGAGCGCTTCATCTTCCAGATGCCATTTCTCGAGAATTTTTCCGTAAACTCCCGACTTTATAAGTCCGTTGATTGCCGTGGTAATTGGTTCGGCAAGACCGCTTGATTTTCTTGTCACAACCGAAACATCGGAACGATCCGGCCAACCGGCAATAAGAGTTCCGGCTTTGCGCAAATTATTGTCGCGCAATGCAAAATAGACCAATTGCGCATGCGGGCCGACAATGACATCTGCCCGCCCTGACTGGAGAGCAAGCAATGTTGCAGCACTGTCGTCATAGTCCTGAAGCACGATCGGCTTCAGCTTTTCATGAGTAACAATATCGTTCCAGTGTAACATGATACGTTCCTGATTGGTGCCGCCGCCGACGACAACCCGATATCCGGCGAGATCTTCCGGTTTTTCAATTTTTTTAATCGGACTATCGCTTTTTACATAAAAGCCGTGAATGCCTTGCCGGTAAGTCGAGAAATCGAACTTTTTCTTGCGTGCTTCGGTGACACCAATATTGGCAAGAACGGCATCATATTTCCCCGATGATAGGCCGAGTGACCAATCAATCCACGGGATGGGAACAAGCTCGAGCTGTTTTCCAAGACTTTCAGCTATTGCCGAAGCAAAGTCGACTTCCGAGCCGACGGGTGTTTTTGCGTCACTTGCATAAAATGATAGAGGCGGGTCGCTAGGAGTAACAGCAATGGTCAGTTTGTCTTGATTGACAAAATGATAATCTCGCGGAATTGCTTTGATTGCGTCGTCATTTTTTTCGACGTGAATGCGTCCCTTCTGTTCGGCAGAGGTATCAAAAAATGGCTTCTGGTCAAGCCCCCATACGGTCATCGTCATTCTGAACAGGATAACGATAACCAACAATGGCAATATAATTTTCGATTTCTTCATTATAGTCATCATGCCGACATTTGAATGTTGGATTTACCGATAAATCCTGGGGCTATCGGTAAATCGTGGATTGACATTTGGATGTTGGTTTTACTGTGCTTTGGGCTTGGGCAAACCCGGAGGATTGATTTGCGATTGCGAAATCGCTTCTTCCCACAAATTCCAACGTTTCAGGATTTTTTCATATGTCCCGTCGGCGATCATATCATTGATGGAATCCGACACCGGTTTGGTGAGCGGGCTGTTCTTCTGTAAGCCCACAGCAATATCGGCGGTTAATGGCCAGCCGCCATTGATAGTGCCAACCAGCCTTGTTTTTCCGGTTGTGGCAGAAATATAGGACTGTATAGCATTAACGCTGAAAATTGCATCGGCACGGTCACTGTCGAGAGCCAGTGTTTGCAAGGGACGGTCATCATAATATTGAACTTCTACCGGTTTTAAACCGGCTTTTACATTCATATCGTTCCATTGCAAAAGCAGTTTTTCCTGATTTGTACCGGCATCGGTAATCACCCGCAAACCGGCAATATCTTTTGCTTCTTTGACTTCTTTTATGGGGCTCGATTTCTTGACATAGATACCGATAATATCATGACGATAAGTGGCAAAATCGAATTTTTCTTTTCGCTCTTCGGTAACTGTCAAATTGGCGATGACAGCGTCATATTTGCCGCTCGATAGACCCAATGGCCAATCGGCCCAGACAATTTCTATCAATTCCAGTTTTTTGCCCATGCGTTCGGCAAGTGCAGAAGCCAGATCTACATCCAATCCGATTGGAGTTTTTGCGTCGCTTGCATAATCATGCAAGGGCAAACTGCTATTGGTATTGATTGCGATGGTCAATGTATCTTTTTTGACAAAAGGAATATTGGCAACTTCATCAATACGTTGCTGGCTGGCCGCTATATGCGGGCGACCAGGCTGTTCGGGTGAAAAATCGAGCGGTACTGTTTCAGACCGGGAGAGCTGTGAATAGGCGATGCCAATGACGACAAGCGCTACCTTGGCAAAGGTGTTTTTACTGAAGAAACTCATCAAGAAACCTCTCGGTGTTGGGCAAATAGCCTCAGCTGGAAATGTTGGATTATTTGAAAACCTTGTTCAGAAAAGCTTTGGTTCTCTGTTGTTTTGTGTGGTTGAAGACCTCTTCGGGACTTCCTGTTTCAACTATTTTTCCGCTTTCCATGAATACGATCGTATCAGCGACCTCGCGGGCAAACCCGATTTCGTGGGTGACGACGATAAGTGTCGAACCGGTACGGGCCAATTCCTTGATGACATCAAGAACCTCTCCGACAAGTTCCGGATCAAGGGCAGAAGTCGGTTCATCAAAAAGCAGAACTTTGGGGCGTAGCGCCAATGCGCGGGCAATGGCGACACGTTGTTGTTGGCCACCAGAAAGCTGGCGGGGATAAACATTGGCTTTGTCTTTCAAACCGACACGGGACAATAAATCGAGTGCGTCTTCAACGGCTTTTTTATGGGAAAGTTTTTTAACTTGCGTTGGTGCTTCGATAATGTTTTCGAGAACAGTCAAATGCGGAAACAAATTGAAATTCTGGAACACCATGGCAATATCGGCGCGTTGTTTCAGAATGTCTTTTTCTTTTAGTTCATAAAGCGTATTTGCTTCTCTGCGATAGCCGATCAATTCGCCATCAACATCAATAAAGCCGCTATCGACACGTTCAAGGTGATTGATTGTTCTAAGGAGTGTGGATTTACCCGAACCGGAAGGTCCAAGAATAACAGTTACACTACCTGCCGGCACTGTAAGACTGACATTGTCCAATACCTTGTTGGAGCCGAAATATTTCGACACATTGTGAACATTGACTTCAGCACCATCACCCGAATAGAGATTGCCGAAACCCTGATGTTGGCATTCGTCAAGTGAAAAGGCCTCGCCTTCCGCCAATGCGTCGATTTCATCCTTGAAGGTCAATTTGTTGTTCGGCTCTGCGGTAGACGGTGTTTTGAAAAATGACAAATGTCCGGCAAGATTGCCCAGTCGGCGGCCAATTCGCGAGAAAGCCAGTTCCGAAGGGTTGCGTACCGCGCCTTTCGCATAAATGCTTTCAATATAATATTGGGCGATTGAAAGCACCGTCATAATGACAAGATACCAGACGGTTGCAACCAGCAAGAGCGGTATGACTTCGAGATTGCGCCGATAGATAACCTGAACAGTGTAAAACAATTCCGGCAAAGCCAAAACATAAACCATAGAGGTTCCTTTGGCCAAACCGATAATTTCGTTAAAGCCGGTGGGAAGAATGGTACGCATGGCTTGTGGCAAGACTATGCGCAAGACCTGACGTTTTTTCGATAAACCGAGCGAAGCGGCGGCTTCATGCTGTCCGTTATCGACAGACAAAATGCCGCCGCGAACGATTTCGGCAAAGAATGCCGACTGGTTGAGTGTCAATCCGATGAAAGCGGCAAGAAAAGGTGTCAGCAAAGATACCATCGGGTAATTGACGAGTATTTCGCCATTCAACGGATTGGTGAGGCGGATACTCTCATAGAGATAGCCCAGATTGTTGAGAATGAGCAAAAGCACAATAAGCGGCACGGAGCGTAATAACCAGATATAGCTCCATGACAGGCCGGAAAGCAGCGGCGATTTCGAAACACGGGCCAATGCCAGACATGTTCCGAGTAACGAGCCGGATATGGTCGCAAGGATGGTCAGTAAAATCGTGCGTCCAAGACCGGCAAGAACCGGTTCGGAGAAAAACCATGTTGCGAAAACCGACCAACCCCATTTTTCATTGGTGAGAACCGAATATAGAATGGCTCCGATGACAAGAACAGAAAAAACCGTGCCGAACATTCGCAACGGATAGCGAGCGGGAACAACCTTGCAATCCGAGTAATGCTTTGTTTCGGAATCGAATTTTGCGGACAGTTCGGGAGTTTGAATATCTGTTAATGATGACATGGGGGCTCCTTCTCAAAGGGTTGTTGGCGGCAATGCGCTTTCTGCTTTGACAGGTGAAAATGGCTGCAAATGGCTATCGAGGTCGTTATCCCGATTACCATTGTGTGAGTGATTTTTGTTGCGGATGTCTTTTTCAAATGGCAAATGGCGATAAGCTTCCCAATCGCCATTCAAATCAAAAAGATTGGTATAGCCATTTTTCAGATAGAGATTGACAGCCTCCGGCTGGCGAAAACCGGTGGTGAGATAAACGCGTTTGTAACCTTGCAATTGCGCTTGACGTTCGAGTTTGTCGAGAATGAGCGCCGCAAGGCCCTGACGGCGATAACCATTATCAATCCAGATGCGTTTGAATTCGGCTGTAGTGTCATCGAAAAATTTGAAAGCACCGCCACCGATTGTCTCTTCCCCGTCAATCAGGAGAAGGAAATTTCCCCTTGGCGGGGCGAAATCTTCAGCCGGATAGCGATCAAGCTCGGCTTTAGCACCTTCTTCGTCATAAAAGGAGCCATAACGGCTATCATATTCTTCTATCAAGGCGGCGCGCAGCCGCGCGGCTCGCGGATCCTTGAGGCTGGTGAAGACAAACTGTTTCATGGACGTTTTCTCCCTCAGGAATTGGCCGCAAGGGGAAGAACATCGTTATTTTCCCTTGTCAGTTGGATGGTCGCTTTTTGATTGGTGCCATCGGCCGCTTGGCTGTTGAGGAAGGGGGCGAATTGGTCGACAGCCTTATCAATGCGGGAAACGAGATCTTGCGACTGGATTTCATTATCCGGCCCGAAATCACGTGACGAAGCATAAATAGCGGTTGGTAGACTATGCGCCATGAAGAAACCGAAAAGCGGGCGTAACTGGTGTTCAACCATCAAAGCATGACGATCACCACCGCCTGTCGCGGAAAGCAGCACGGGTTTGCCGTAAAGTCTTTCAGGTTCGATGAGATCGATGAAATGTTTGAACAGTCCCGGATAGCTGCCTTTATAAACCGGACTGCCAATGATAACGGCGTCTGCCAATGTCAATTCGTCAATAATTTGTTTCCCTTTCGGCTCAAGCTTGTCGGCACGCTGGGCAAGTCCCAGCGTAGTTCCGACATCCAGAAGATCATAGGTTACAACCTCTGTGCCGAATTTTCGGCCAACTTCTTTGCCTATATAATTGACGAGAGCGGTGGTTTTTGATGGCCTGTTGAAACTGCCTGAAAAAGCGATCACTTTGCTCATGTTTTGTCCTTTCGATTTCAAGCAGCAACAATTTGCTCATTTTCCGCATAACGGTTTGATGGAATGGCAAGACCGAGATTTTCACGCAATGTGGAGTGATGGAGCTTGCGATCGAAATAGCCGCGTTCTTCAAGGCGAGGCAGAATTTCGGCGGAAAAATCGTCAAAGCCTTGGCCGCTCACCTGCATAGTGAGGATGAAGCCATCGGCCGCACCTTTATCAAACCATTCGATGATGCGATTTGTAACGTCGTCATAACTGCCGATAAAATCGCCATGTTGTGTAGTTTCATTCAATGCAACTTCGCGCAAAGTCAGGCCTTTTTCTTTTGCCTCGCGTTTGATGCGGTCACTTGTCGAGCGGAAACTGTTTTTCCCGATATCGCCAATTTCGGGGAAAGGTTTGTCGAGATCATATTGCGCAAAGTCGTGATGATCGAAATAGCGGCCAAGATAGGCAAGTGCATCTTCAATATTGACGAGATTGCGGATTTCGCGGAATTTTTCTTCTGCCTCTTCTTTGGTGCGGCCGACAATCGGGTTGATACCCGGGAAAATCTTCACATCATTGAGCGAGCGACCATGTGCAACCGCCCCATCCCTGATGCGCTTGGCATAGTTTCTAGCCTCTTCAATTTCTTTGATATGGGTAAAGACCGCTTCGGCATATTTGGAAGCGAAATGAATGCCGGAGTCGGATGCGCCAGCCTGAAAAATGACCGGTTCGCCTTGTGGGGAACGCTGGATATTGAGCGGCCCTTCTACCGAGAAAAACTTGCCGTGATGATTGACGCGGTGCATTTTTTTCGGGTCGAAAAACTGGCCGGTTTCGCGGTTACGGATAAACGCATCCTCTTCCCATGAAGACCACAGCCCTTTAACCACGTCGATATATTCGCTGGCGATTTCATAACGCAATGTATGATCGGGATGAGGACGGCCATAATTTTTGGCGGTTCCTTCAAGCGGGGTTGTTACAATGTTCCATGCAGCCCGCCCGCCACTTAAAAGGTCAAGCGAGGCAAATTGGCGTGCAACCGTGAACGGGTCGCTATAAGATGTTGAAACCGTACCACCAAGACCGATTTTCGAGGTATGCGCCGCAAGAAACGATAGCAGAGTGAGCGGTTCGAAACGGTTCAGAAAATGCGGAATTGATTTTTCGTTGATATAAAGCCCGTCGGCAACAAAAACGAAAGCGAGCCCCTCGGCTTCAGCGCGTTTTGCAAGATTGACATTGTAAGCAATGTTGACACTCGCATCTGCCGGAACAGAAGGATGGCGCCATGAATTCATATGGCCGCCTGCACCATGAAGCATGATGCCGAAATTGATTTTATTGTGCGTCATCTTAAATCTCCTCGATAAGGTTCAGGCGGCGATTTTTTCTTGCTCGAAAGCAAGAGCGCCAATTGCATTGATACGTTCTTCGACACTGCT
>CAMLLT010000028.1 GCA_946480935.1 uncultured Bartonella sp.
TCCGGTCGTTAAACGGCTTTCGATATGGCACTTCGGACAGATAGGAGTAGTCATCAATTGCCCCCCAATGCTCCGATGCCAGCACGTATAATATACATCTTCCCATTCCTCGTTCAGTTGTGTTGGAAATCTTTTCGGTTGCAGGCTGAACACGCTTAAAAAGCATGCCCAGCAAGAACATCACCTGCCCTCAAGCGGTGTTGTTCGACATAGTCATCTTTAGGGTATTGAAAGCCTTGATCTTCCCGAACCATGTCGCACCAATCTTCATCGCTTTCAGCCTGTATGCGAATAATGGTGGCTAATTCTGAAACCCACCGATCTTTAGAAAGAGACGCGTTAATCTCGCTTTTCCGATTATTTGCATCTTGCAGCCAAACACCTTGAACATCGACATGCCCGTCGCTTTCGACACACGCTGATACTCGGCATTCAAAATCAGGAATAATGAGAGCGCGGCTATCATCGTCTGGAATTTGTGCCGTATAGTCGTATAATTTATAATCATCCATAATCATCACCCTTGGTTTTAAGCAGATCAGCATTTGCTTCTTCGTGCGTTTGAGCAGATCGGCATTTGCGTCTTCGTGCTTCGATGATTAGAAAGTAAACATATATTTGACTGGTGTCAATATCAGTCTGATTATTTTTGACAATTTTTACGCAATAGGGTATAGAATCAAAATAAAGCAGCGACGGGGTGCAATTCCCTGCTGATTGAAAGCTGCACGCGCGGGTATCGAAAGTCCTACTGTGCGCATCAGAAAAAGAGGACGAGTTAGCTGTAAGGCGCTCTGGCGTAATGTCCCATCTCCGGCTCGGTCGATTATGGAATGCCAATGATGCCCCTGCCTTCTGGGGATTTAATAGATCTCTAGGGGTAGGGGGTATCTTTGGCTAAAGAACCCTCTCCTCTCTATCGATTATGGTTTTAAAAATCTTTTTTTAGATAATTAATTTAATATGATTATACTCTAGAACATTGATATTTGTTTTCTAGAGACCATTTCCTGCTAACGCTATGTAGTGAACAGAAACAACGCATTTGTGTGGAAAAACCAGCTCTTTTGCAGGATTGAATTGTTCAAGCACAAGTTGGTCCGCATTATGCCGAACGAATTTTTTAATAAATGCCTGTGGCAGATTAGAGTCATCATCCATCATTATCTGAGCAACGACATAATCGCCTTTTTTAACTCTTCTCGACGGATCTACATAGACTATTTCTCCGTCTTCGTACCGTGGGTACATTGATTCCCCCGATACCTGCACGCCGTATGCATTATTCACACGTGAAAGCTGTGGGGGGCAAAGCACCTCGAACAGCTTTATTCCATTGAATACGAATTCCCCATTCACTCCCGCCACCGCTTGTCCATATACAGGAATTGTCTTATTCGTCGGAAAATCAATATTAGGCAAGACAACCCCGTTAGGCATCACAACAACACCATCCTCACCTATCGGTTCAGTCCCCATAAGAAGCCATTGAAACGAAACGTTGGTCGCTTTGGCTATTTCCGCAAGTTTATCTTGCCTCGGCAAAGTACCATGCTCCCAACTCGAAACAGCGGCTTTCGTCACATTAAGACGTGACGCTAGATCCTGTTGAGTTAGGTTAGCTCTTTGCCTAGCTTCTAAAATGCGCTCTTTGAGTTCCATAATTTTTTCTATCATTTCAATAGTTTGATTGCAGCTATTTTTTAATTTGACAACGGTCAATATTTAATTTACTAAATTAAGTAAATTTTGATTGGAGGTCATGATGGATAACTCTCCTTTAAGTTTTATTCAAAAAACAATGTCTTTGCCGACATTGGCAAAGAAAATAGGGCTATCAAAAGCCGCTGTTTATGCATGGCGCAAAAACGGAATACCTGTAGAACGGGTAATTCAGATTGAGAAGATTACCGGTGTTAGCCGGCATAATCTCCGCCCCGACATTTTTGATAACAATGAAGGACGAGCAGCTTGAGTATTCCATCCTGTTCAGTGCCTCGCTTTACTGAAAAGCTCAGTGCAATAGGCAATTCGGCTCTGTTGGGTGGATTGAACGTTTCGAGCAACAGCCCAGTCAACAAAGGCTGCATGATCGAAGTCGACGAAGCAAACGCTTTCGCCTTCTTCAATGAGCCTTTGGACTGTGTCTTCAACGAGCATCTTCCAGCTCTGGAACGTTCTTTCAAAGAAGATTTTGTCAAGAGCAAAGGCTCTGACAGCATCGTACTGATTTTCTCTATAGCAAACGACAAGGATAGGCATTCCGATTTCGTTTTGCATTGATTTACCCTTTCTGGCTGTTGGTGTTTGTCTCTTTTCCCGACAGTTGGATACGGTGCCGCCCATTTTAGACCTTCCTCCTCGTGTGGGCGGCACCAACTCACTTTTCACCGTGTGTCGCATAACTCTGAACAAATATCCGGCACACATTTTTGAACTCTAACTCCTTTCACTGTTTCGACATGAAACAGCCTACTGTGAACAATTTTCCGTTTGGCGGAAAAGTCACGGCGTAATCGAGAAAAGTCACGGCGTAATTCGGAATTTTCTCGTGGAAACAAAGGAATAACAGAATGTCTCGCGTAGAAGTTATTCAGGATGAAATGGCCTCGGCTGTCCGTGTATTGGGCGGCGGTGACGGCCTAGCAAAAGAACAGATCACCAAAGCCGCAAGGAAAACCGGATTGACGGTTACCACGATAGAGCGGTTGCGGTGGCGGAAGATTAAACGCGTTCCGGCAGATATAGCGGATTGTGTCCGTGATGCTCTGGAGCGTTACGAAAAGGAAAGCAGAAGTCGTGCCGAACACTTACTTTGGATTGCTCAGCAAGAAAATGAAATGTTGCGTAGCAAGCTTACGCAATATCGTCTTCATACTCATAGCGACAGTATTAGCGATAACCGGTAATAAGTGCTCAGCAGTGGCTATCTGGTTTCTCGAACGTGTTAAAAAACGGAGATAAAGATGGCTGATAAAGGGCACAATTCAAAGCTCACCGATGATGAAAAGAAAGCACTCTTTTTTCATCACGTAAGAAAAGAAATTGATATCGCTGCACAGATCAAGGAATTGCAAAACATTCGGAAATCGCAGCGTAAAACGGCTCAAGCCGACGGCATTACCTTAGCAAAATTGGATTTTGCAATCAAAGCAATGGCAGCGGAAGAAAAAGAAAATGTTGTCGATGCTGAAACCAACCGTCTTGAAGTCCTGTCTTGGCTTAATCTTGCTCCGGGCTTTCAAGCGGATTTGTTCGAAGATACTGCCCCTGCCCTTGATCGTATCAAGAAAGATGGTGAACGTGCAGGTCTTCTTGGTAAAGACGGGAAAAGCCAATATTTGGAAGGCACGGAAGAAGATACTGCTTGGCTTGAAGGCTGGCGGAATGGGCAGGCAGTTCTTGCCAAGAATTTTGAAAGTGCCCGTGCGAAATTGTCTGAACCAGATGATGAAACAGACGATGACCCGTTTCCAGACAATGACGAAGCCACTTCACTTAACGGTGCTGTTTTGCAGTGATTGGGAGGTGAATGATGAATGAGATAGATCTTTCTCATGCGATGGGCGTGTTTGACCAGATGCAACAAACAATTGCAGACGTGAAAAAACACATGTTGGCCGACAATCACCAAAAGCAAACCGCCGAAGAAAATCACCTGCTTGATTTATACAAGAAATTTACAGCGACAATAAGGGCAGGCAAAAAATGAGTAGTTTGTCAGCGTTGTTTAAACGGAAAAAACCAAAGTATGAATTTTTTGAAACGGCTTTTGGTCATGAAGCAATCGGAGTAGTTGTTTTTGAAGTTTATTACAACCTTTATGAAGATCAGTTTGGAAATCGGAAATCGAAACGGTTTTGTGGGTGCGAGCTGAACAACATAATCCCCGACAACGCTGATTTCAGTGTCACTGCTCAAGTGGACGCGTGGGTAGCCGGTGGTCCAGTGCCTTCATGTCTGTTTGAACCGCTAGGCTCCAAAAGTAACCAGCCAAGCAAGACATCACAGTTCAAGCAATAAGCCACAAGGAATCCTTACAGGGTGAGCGCGAACGTCCTACTGAGTAGAAAAGCTAGAAATCATTGCGGTCAAATTAGGCTACTTCGCGCAATTCTTCATCTCCCCTCAATACGCACAACGTGAAAAAGGGCTTTAAAAAGAATGACAAATACACACGAAGAAAAACTGATCGGAGAGGTGAAAGTAGCTCCGGCAATCGCTTTGGATAATCGGGAGATCGCAGAATGACTGTTACCAGCTCGAATTATCAAAGACGAGAGAATGACATGTATGAGACGGAAACATGGGCAGTTGAAGCATTACTGCGCGCCCTTCCCGTTCTTGATAAGAATTCGCGCATTTGGGAACCGGCAGCCGGTAATCATGCCATATCAGACCATTTAAAGCGTCTCGGTTTTGCGGTCATAAACAGTGATATCAAAACATATGAAAAACAGCATGATTTCGAGCTGAATTTCTTTGCTGCAACTCAGAAACATGGTGATGCGATTATCACTAATCCGCCCTATGGTAAAACGGGTCATAAGCTTGCCGTCCGTTTTGCTGAACATGCATTAGAAGTATGCGACGGCTGGATTGCTCTGTTGCTTACGGCCAAGTTTGACTTTGGAAAAACACGTCAAAACCTCTTCAAAAACAATCGAAGATTTTACGGAAAAATTGAATTGATAGACCGTCTATCATGGGCAGGTAATGGCAAAACTGGAACAGATAATCATGCTTGGTACGTATGGGCACCAGACGATTACAGCCATGGGATGCCCCGCCTTTTCTGGGAAGGGAAAGGAGTTAGAAAAATGGAGGCGGCCGAATAATGGTTACTTTTACTCACACACAAATAAACGATGCACTTGATCGGATCAATAATTATATAGCCATTAAAATGATTGAAAATATAGAAATCAATCTTTTTGATGAAAGTAATGGCCGACAGTACACTCTCGACGACTTACGTGATCGCGGATGGAGTGATTATGATCTTATCAGGCTCATGTGGGCTGATCCAAGGACACCGTGGCCTGTACTGATAGCATTCCAAGACGAAAAAAATCGTCTTAACAAGGAATATTATCCACTTAGCGCTTTAGCAGATGGGCCGCATTCAAAATTCGTCCGGCTCGTAGAATTCTTTGAGCATCTTCTGGACGCCTATAACTCAAAAAACACTGCGGAGGTGACACCATGAACATTCCTGATGTTATCATAGCCGCGCAACGCGAGAAGATTGAAGAATTGGAAGAACAAGTCAGGCAGCTTAAAAAGCTTCTCGTTCCAATATTTGTGACACCCGTCGAATGGTGCCTTACGGCGCAACAGCAGACTTTGTTTTGTATGTTTCTAAAGCGTGATCTGGTTACGCGAGATATGTTCAACGAGGTCGCAATTACGAGGCCGAGCACAAAGAACGCAGCAAATCATTGTTGCGACATGTCGGTTTATCACTTGCGTAAAAAACTAAAAAAATACGGCATTCATATCAAAAATGAATGGGGGGTCGGTTGGCGTTTGGTCGATCGAAAAAGTTGGCAAAAGAGGCTGGCAGAGGCGGGGGCAGCGGAATAATGGATAGTGTTATTCATACCATTTATATGTCTAGAATTGCCGGTTCTTTGACGTGCTGCCTAGGCATTACTTTTTTCTTGTTAATAATAATTTGTCCGATTTCATTAATTGCTTTTGTTGATGCTCCAATTCGCACTGACGAACGCCGGACAGCCGGTATAATAGCTTTTGGCATTGTCTTAGCTATTGTTGTGTCCGTTGTGACGTTGGTTCTTGTTCCTTCGTATTCAGCGCGAAACACGATCATAGAAGGGAAAATCGCAACAGCTTTAGCCGATAGAAATCTATCACAACCTGAACGTGATTATTTGCAAAAGCTTGCTGCCAGTTACTCATTAAAAAGTGAGGCGGCAAAATGATGCTGACTTCCTCCGATGAACACGACAATCCGTCATTATCTTGGCTTTCTGAAAATGAGCTAGAGATGGCTAATGGGCTTTTGCAACTTGGTTTTTCTGCAAAACAGATTGCTCATTACATGGCTGTTCCAGAAGCAAAAATATACATTCAGTTCAATGAGATACGAGATTTTGAAAAAGAACAATTAGCCAAAAACATGCAGCTTGACGGCATGACTGGAGACAAGGTTGCGCAGGCTCATTGGCTTTATAAACAAGGGCTATCGTTCGCTCAGATAGCTAAAGCCATTTACGTCTCAAGACGTGCGGTAATGGCAAATAAGAAAGCAATCAAAAATTATAAGGAAGGTGGTGCAGTATGACACTCATCTTAGGCCTTGATATCGCTACAACGACTGGTTTTGCATTGTATTCAATGAAGGAAAGCCTCTCCACGATCAAAACCGGAACAATTAAATGCAAAGGTGAAAATGCCGAGCAAAAAGCCGCATTCCTTGCCGTTGAACTGATTCAGCTCTTAAAGGCACACAAGCCAGACTTTATCGCAATTGAAGAACCACTGCGTAACCTTGTGCCTTTCCGTAAAAAGACACAATCACTTATCGGAGAAGAGGAACAACTAACGATCAATCCGGCTGCCTTGCAATTGTCTTCAATGACCGGTGCGGCCGTAGCGATCACAAGCGGTTTTAAAATACCGTGGACAACAGTTCCTTCTCAAACGTGGCGAAAGCATTTTCTAGGCCGTGGTAGAGAAAAAGGCTGGAAACGTTCCGACTGGAAACGGGCAGCAATTGAACGGTGCCGTTTACTTAATATCCCAGTCAAAAATAATGACGCGGCCGAAGCTGTCGGAATAGCCATAGCTGGTTCTGCATCGCAAGAATTTAAAGCACTTGGAGCGAAGCAACCGGAATGAATGCAATGGCTCTTATGAACACGTCTAATGAAAAAGCACCGATACTCGAAACGATTGAAGCGGAACAACAGCTTATCGGGGCGGTATTTATCAACAATGATGCTTTTCATCTTGTTTCATCATTTCTAAAGTCTGAACACTTTAGTGACCCGTTCCATGCGCATGTTTGGCAACTCATTAAAGAGCAGATCGAAGCAGGTCAGGTAGCAACTCCGATCACATTGAAGCCTTTCATTGAAAAGGTCATGATAGGAGACATGCCCGCTTATCATTATTTGGTACGAACAGCGACGGAAGCTGTTGGTGTTGCCAGTGCCAAATCTTTCGGACAAGTAATCAATGATATGGCGGCAAGACGCAGTCTGATTGCTATGGCCGATAAGATGAAAGAAAAGGCGATCAATGCCGAACCGAGTGCACCGGCAAAAGGTCTGCTAGTCGAACTGGAAAATGAATTAAACACGCTAATAGATGACGTAACTCCGGAAACAGATGATGGAACAGCGGCGCGTGTTGTCGACAACTTGCTTGAGCAATTTTCAAACAAGATAGTACTGCCAACTATCCCCCTACCCTTACAGGAAATTTATGACGTTTTATCCGGTGATCTAGAAGCTGGAAATCTCTATGGGCTTCTTTCTTCATCCGGCGAAGGAAAGACTTCTCTTGCTCTTCAGATCATGGATTTTGCAGCAAAAAAAGGGCATCCAGTCTATTTCATGTCGTACGATCAAAGCGAACAACAATGCATCTTGCAGATTGCTAGCCAGAGAACAGGAATAGAAGGAAGCCGCATTCGTAACCAAGAACAGCTTACAAAAGCAGATAAGGAACGGCTGTTCAGGGAGCTTATGGAAATTCGCAAGCTTCCTTTGAAGGTCAAGAACTGCACAAACGAGAATATCAATCAACTATCGTCTTATGTTCGACGTTTTTTGAAGTGGAACCGATCAGACAAGACACCACTGATCGTTGTCGACCATGTGAGAAAAATACAACCGTTAATTGCAGGAACATATGAAGGACGGGTTGCCTCCGAGATAGGCGGTGCTTCAAAGGCAATGGCAAAAGAACATAATCTGGTTTGGCTCAATATCATGCAAAGGAAGTCCATGAGAGAGGGGCGCGAGAACCCACACCCAATAGATCAAGACTTGTTCGGTGGTGAACAAGCCAAGGAAGATTATGACGCTATTCTCTATCTCTATCGCCCTGAAAAATACCGCGATATGCGGCTAACTAAGGCAAACACAGAAAAAAAACGTGATGAGATTTTAAGATATTTGGAGAACTGGTCGGGAAAGTCGAAAATCGGTGCATTAAAAGTACGCTTTGGTGATGCCAGTGTGGCTCGTTCATTGGATTTTCAAGCGGAATTCACCCGTTATTCTTCCGTCATAAAACCCGATCAAGAAGCATTTGAGGGACTTTTCTAAAATGAATGAATTTAAAGCATTTGCTGAAAAACGATTTAACGGTTGGGTAGCGATGGTTCGTTTTGCACACGATGGAGGTGCTCATCCGGTTCTCGATAAGGGAGGAGTCCCGATGCTATTCCATACGAAATCTGATGCTGAATTGGTCGCTCACAGACACCTCGTAGCTTATTTTAACGGAAATCTCGTAGCGTATGACAATGTAAATGTTCGAGATGTCAGACAAAAAGCTGAAGCACTATTCACCAAAAAACAAGCGAATGGCTGAGGTGAGTATTGAATAAGCACCACTACAAGAGAAAGGGGCAGCTTGACGCATTACTTGACAGTTTAGGAATCCGGTTGGTTCCTATCTATCGGAGAAGGAAGGCTGCACAGTCGCATGCTCGAGGAACCATGCACGAAATAAGAAATAAGCATGGTGACGGGTTTCTTGTATTCGTTTTGAGGTGCATACGAGAGACAAAGAATAATAGAGACGAACTTTGGAGTGAAACGATAGGAGCTGTTGCTGATATCTTTGAACAACGCCCCGATTGGTTCGAAAAAGGTAGCGAAGTACTCAATGCTTTTGATAATATCCCGCTTGGTGAATTGAGGGGGAAGGCAGTGAACCGCAGACCATGGCCGGTAAGAGCCACGTTACGGACACTGATTTACGAAAGATTGGAAGGGTACCTCGATGAACCAAAGCAGCGTCTTCTATGACATATTAAACCTCGATGCAGTGGCATTTTCGGAAGCGTGTCTTATTGTTCGTTCACGTATTGTAGAAGCAGCCGACACAATGACAAACACCTATGTTAAAGGTGCGTACCCTGCCCGCCTGAAAGCATTTTGGCCGGATTGTGCAGATGACTATGGGAAGGGAAAAACACGTTCGTATTATCAACCTGATGCGAAAGCCATTTCACGGGCGGAAGAGGTATTTTATAGTTGGTTTCCATTGCTTGATGATGATAGCCGAAAAATACTCAGCACATACGCTTTTCGGCAAGCAGCACCAAAAAGACATGGCTCAATCGGCAATTATTGCAGAAAAAAACGCTTATCCCGTAGTACGTTCGACCGGCATGTAGTCAAGGCTATCCAGTCACTAGCCGAGACATTACTTAAAAAAGGTCAATTGTTACAATGCCCTAGCTGGTCTAGGGTGATGACAATCATGCCGAATTCGCATATAAGACCTGATATGATGGGAACAGTTACATATTGGCGAGCCAGTGATGCAAGACCGTCTATTTCGTTCCCAAGCTAAAGTAATTTTTTCTTGACCGATCAGGACAGTTGAATAATAGTACTTGCATAAGCAACCGTACAGGATGGTTGTATGGCACGGAGGCCTTAGAGTGCTAGCACTGAAATCATTCAAACCGTTAGATATTATCGCTTGGGGACAGATGTTGCCATGATGACATTGTTCTCATCACTTCTGTCGGCAAGCGGTCTTTCATTGACCGAAGCGGCGGAATATTTAGATGTTTCACGTAAAAATGTTGAACGTTGGTTAAACGGTAAACGTGAGACGCCTGAAGGTGTTATCAAAGACATGATTGAGCTAATCAACGAGCAGACAAAATCCGTTGACAGGTTTCTTAGTGTCTTCAAAGAGGCGCACAGAGAAGCGCAGGAAAAATCCGATAAGAAAATCAATGCCACGATAGAAATCGGCTATCCTACTGATGATTATGAAGCTCAAGAAATGGGTTGGCCGTGCTTAAGTGCGTTTAAGGTTGTTATTGGTCGTATAGCTGCTGAATGTGGTACAAGCGTAACGATTAAGCCGCGCGGCTCCAATATCTCAAATTCAGTCGCTGCCGATATTAACGATGCGCTAAAAAATACATCCGATTGAAGTCCCTACTTTTAAGCGTCGTTTCTAAAATCAATACCGAGCCACTTACGAAACTCAGGTACTTTACTGATAGCTTTCATAATGACTATAGCAGGTCCCGATATATCGTTATCACCGTCTTCCCATTTACGAATGGTACGGGAGTTCTTAACGCCCAAAATTTCACCCATAAGAGATTGAGATACACGAGAGCCTTTAGGCCGGTTATATAATTCGGCTCCGCGCTCATCCAATACTAACGAACGGCGGGCTGCCTTGAATTCATGAGGCAACATTTAAAAGCTCCAGTTTTTGGCGGGGGGAGTTAATCCCCCTATTGTTTTTAATCGTGGTAGATAACCACCCCAGTAATTCCACCCACGCCCTCATATGGACGGGAAAAATTCATAACGTCAATTATTTCCGGAAGGCCTTTCCATGAGACCTGAACATAATCACGCCAATGCGTTACACTAAATTTTTGATCGGGAAAAGCTGCTTTAAGAGCACGCCGAAAATCATTGAGTTGTTCTTTATATGTCATTTTAAAATATCCTTTTAGAGGCGGTCACGATTGACCATTACAAAATCAAAAATAGGCCTATTAGTCCTATTTTGTCAATAACAAAATTTAAAAAAATAGAGGTTGGGCTAGTTAATTCCAGCCAGCGGGGAAGTTATCACCCTAACCCGCCCGATAGTGCAAACGCATAACCACCGCAACCACTTCTCAACACCCCGTAAAAGATGATGAGGAGTGCCTTGTCGCACATATTGGTTAATGCAGAGTTATGGAGATCAAGATTGATGTAATGGCGTTAGACGTATTGACGCCTTATCAAAAAAACGTACGTATACACACGGACAAGCAAATCGACCAGATAGCCGCTTCAATGCGGAATTTTGGTTTTACAGTGCCGATTTTACAGAGTGAAAATATAATCATTGCCGGTCATGGCCGATATGAAGCGGCCAAGCGGATTTATGCATCTGGTGAGAAGATAAAGCTCGCTAATGGTGATATTCTTCCAATTGGTAAAATACCTGCAATAGACTGTTCCAAATGGACGGAAAAACAACGCCGTGCTTATGCATTGGCAGACAACCGGCTAAATGAATTATCCGATTGGGATAATGATTTATTGGCCGAAGAATTATCGTTTCTCGACGATGATATATTCGATTTTGATTCAATTGGCTTCAGCTTGCCAGAGATTTACGACATTTTAGGCGAACCGGAAGACGCTATTAATCCGGATGATGAATGGCAAAATATGCCCGAATTCGTTCAGGATGATAAACAGCCGAAACGGACGATAAAAGTTCATTTTGAAACGGAAGCAGATGTGCAGGCATTTGCTAAGTGTGTTGGCCAACAGATCACTGATCGCACCAAATACATCTGGTTCCCATATCAGGAAAAGAACTCTCTCAAAGACAAGCGGTATATTAACAATGCAGCCTAAATATCCGCTTTATATCGTTTCAAAAGGGCGTGCAGATAGTCGCTTAACTAGTAAGGCACTGGAAGAAATGAATGTGCCTTATTTTATCGTTGTAGAGGAACAGGAATATAAAGCCTATTCAGCCGTTATCGACAAAAAGAAAATACTGGT
The DNA here is from genome assembly GCA_946480935.1 of uncultured Bartonella sp. GTDB lineage: Bacteria > Pseudomonadota > Alphaproteobacteria > Rhizobiales > Rhizobiaceae > Bartonella. The sequence continues at coordinate 11,751 of CAMLLT010000028.1, forward strand.
TCTCGATAAGCAATATCAACGAGATTATGATACGTGCGATGATCTTGGTGATAGTAAAAGCAAAGGACCAGGGGCTGCTAGAAATTTTGCTTGGCAACATTCAATCGAAAACGGTTTTAAGTGGCATTGGGTGATGGATGATAACATCCGCCATTTCTATCGTCTCAATCGTAATTGGAAAGGGCATTGTAGCGACGGGACGGTCTTCAGGTGTATGGAAGACTTTGTCGAACGTTATACGAATGTAGCGATGGCGGGACCGAATTATGAAACATTTGTTCCATATCGGACAAAGCGACCGCCCTTCACTACCAACACCAGAATTTACAGCTGTAACTTGATTAGAAACGATGTGCCCTATAGATGGCGTGGTCGTTATAACGAAGACACAGATCTATCATTGCGGATGTTGAAAGATGGTTGGTGCACTATCCAGTTTAATGCTTTTTTGCAAGAGAAATGCACCACCCAAACAATAAAAGGCGGTAACGATAAAGACTTCTATTCGATAGAAGGAACAAAGCCAAAATCAGAAATGCTTGTTAAGCTTCATCCCGACGTTTCTACGATGGTTTGGAAATGGAACCGCTGGCATCACTTTGTTAATTATCGGCCATTCAGGCGTAACAAGTTGATACGTAAGAAAGGCCTAGAAATCCCCGATGTTATCAACGATTACGGCATGAAGCTTGTCTCGGTAAAGTAGCCCCACGTTTGCGGATAACTTTACATACTATTAAAGGAACCGACGTAAAAAATGGCAAGAAAACAAGTTATGAAGCCTGATGAGGAAACCTTGAGAAAGGTTGAGAATCTAGGAGCCTGTTTTGCCACAATGGAAGACATGGGCGCTTGGTTCGGTGTCACTCGACAAACAGTATATTCTTCCTTCGATAAGTACCCCGCCCTTAAGGAAGCTTATGAAAACGGACAGTCTAAAGGAAGAACGTCTTTGCGCCGGAACTTATTCCGGATGTCTAAGACAAAGCCACCAGCCGCAATCTTTTTAGCCAAGAACCTTTTAGGCATGACAGACAAGCAGGAGATTAGCGGTCCTGATGGTGGCGCAATAAAGATTGAACGGATTGAGAATGTCATCGTTGACCCAGTCAAAGACAATAAGGATACCGACGGCTAGAGTATTTGAACCCTTGCTATACCCTTCACGTTACAAAGGTGCGTATGGCGGTCGTGGTTCTGGCAAGTCGCACCACTTTGCAGAAAAGGTCATTCAGGCAGCCTTAACAAGCCCAAAGCGCATTGTCTGCATCCGTGAGGTACAGAAATCAATCAAGGAATCTGTGAAGCGACTACTCGAAGACAAGATCAAAGCCTTGGATGTCGGTTCATATTTCCAAGTGCTGGATAGAGAAATCAGAGCCACAAACGGTTCACTGATTATATTCCAAGGAATGCAAGACCATACGGCCGAAAGTATCAAGTCACTCGAAGGCTATGATATTGCATGGGTTGAAGAGGCTCAATCATTATCGACAAGATCGCTTCGGTTGTTGCGCCCTACTATTCGTAAAGAAGGCTCGGAGCTTTGGTTCACTTGGAACCCAATGAGCGCAGATGACCCGATAGATGCGTTTCTACGGGGTGATAATGTTCCGCCAGATAGCAAGGTAGTGCAAGCCAATTGGTCTGATAATCCATGGTTCCCTAGCGAACTGGAACGAGAACGTGTTTTTGACCTAAAATACAATTCAGCCACGTACGATCATGTTTGGGAAGGTGCATATCTTGTCAATTCAGACAGCCAGATATTTGCTGGTAAATATCGTATAGATGACTTTGAAGTGTTGGACACTTGGGACGGTCCATATCAAGGCGGTGACCTTGGTTTTAGCCAAGACCCTACGGCTGCAATAAGATGCTACATTGCTAATGATGTTTTATATGTGTCTCATGAAGCCTATAAAACCAAATTAGAACTTGATGACACAGCTACCTTTCTAAAAGGCAGAATACCGGACTTCGACCGCTATACAACGCGATGGGATAACTCGCGGCCAGAAAGTATCAGTTATTTCAAAAGGCATGGTTTACCACGTTCTGAACCAGTTAAGAAATGGACTGGTTCTATTGAAGATGGGATACAGTTTTTAAGGTCATTTAGGGAAATTGTCATTCATACCCGATGCAATGAACTGGCAAGGGAATTTAGGCTGTATAGCTACAAAGTTGACCCTAGAACCGGCGATATAACAACAAAAATAATAGACGCCTATAACCACGGTATTGATGCCTTGCGCTACGCATTGGTGCCGATGATGAAAGGTAAGCGGCAATTATCAACTCCAGTTTTCGGAAGATATGGTGTGATTGATGAATAGTGATCTAAGCGATCTGTTGGAAACGTCTGCGGACTACACTGCAATGTTACCATACTGGACAAAAGTCGATGCCTTAATACAAGGTGCCGATGCAGTAAGACAGCTAGGACGAAAGCTCTTGCCGCAAATGCCAGAGGAAACAGATAAAAACTATGATTACCGGCTTAAAAATGCTCGGTATACCAACATATATAGGGATATTGTAGAAAACCTCGCAGCCAAGCCGTTTACGAAAGAAGTATCGCTAGCCAATGCAAACGTTCCTGATGTCTTTAAAACCATAGTTGAAAATATAGACGGTTCAGGTTCGCATCTAAACGTATTCTCGAACAATGTATTCTTTGACGGCATTAATAGCGGCATCACGTGGATACTGGTAGATTATCCTGAAATTCCTCAAGGTGTGACCTTGGCAGAAGAACGCGCTATTGGTGCGCGCCCTTATTGGGTGCAGATAGCCGCAAAAGATATGTTGTGGGTCGAAAGCGCGGTAATCAGAGGGCGAGAAGAAGTTGTTTTCGCTAAAATTCATGAACCGCGCATGGGACGGGATCAAAAGGGGCAAGACCAACTGATAGATCGAGTAAGAATACTCCTACGTGATAAGATAGATGGAGATTATGGGCCAGCTCGTTTTGAGATATGGGAAAAGGAAAATGTCGGTAACTGGCATATAGTCTCGCAAGGCAATATCTCTATTGGTGTAATACCGCTTGTACCCTTTTATACTGGGCGAAGACGCGGTTCGTCATGGCAGGTTATTCCACCACTAAGCGGCGTTGTTGATGCGCAGATAGAACACTATCAGGAAGAAACACAGTATAAACACACGAGGCAGATGTGCGCGTTTCCTATGCTGGTTGGAAGCGGTATTGACCCAGTCGATAGCAATGATGAACGCGTCGTGGTTCCTATAGGACCCAATACAATACTGTATGCCCCACCTTATCCAGACGGTAACGGCGGACAAAATCATGGGACTTGGAACTTTATTGAACCGCAAACGGCTTCACTTAAATTACTGTCTGATGAAATCGACAAAATCGAGCAGAAGATGCGCGAGTTAGGCCGCCAGCCTTTAACAAGTGGGTCAACTGGACTAACGCAAGTAGCGGCGGCATTTGCATCACAGAAGGCAGCCAGTGCGGTTCAAGCATGGTCATTCATTCTAAAGGACGCATTAGAAAACTGCTTTGTATTGACAGCTAAATGGCTCAATATCGAATTTGAACCGTCTGTATACGTCAATTCAGACTTTGCAATTGAGATAGGCGAAGATAAGCAACCAGATATTCTGCTTTCAATGCAAAAAGACGGGCTTATTAGTCGTGATACTCTATGGTCTGAAATGAAGCGTCGCAATATCCTTTCACCAGAGTTTGAAGCGTCTATCGAAAGTGAAAGACTGTTGAATGAGCTACCCGATGACAGCGAAGACGAGATAGAAGCCTCTATAACGCCAGATAAAGACTATAAAACGTCTATTACCGACCTAGGGTAACAGCATTTAACTGCTTGAAAACAAACACAAGAATAAAATTTCAATAATTTTTTCCGGTTTTGCAAAACTATAAAACCGGTCAATTACAACAAGCAAACAGCCGCTACTAAACAGGACAATAACATATATGGTATTTCAACATGCCCCGTTATTTCGCGAAAAACAGGAAGAAACAACCCGATCAGATGGATTGGTATGATGACGTTTATCCAATCGACAGCTTACGGATGGATGTCTATGAAGCAGAACCTGTCTGTACAGGGCTTTTAGATGCCGACGGAAACGCAATCTATAGGACTATGGATAAGATAGGCTTCTTATGATTATTCATGAAGCAGCTTAGCTTCCTAACCAATACTAATTAATCTTAACACAAATAACCGGCCGTTGCGGATTATCCGTAGCGGCTTTTTTCATGGGCGTGATGCCCTTCAAACAAGC
>CAMLLT010000029.1 GCA_946480935.1 uncultured Bartonella sp.
TCGTCAATGGCACGAGCAGCCTGCCGCCCTTCCCTGATTGCCCATACAACGAGTGATTGACCGCGTCTCACGTCACCGGCGGCAAAAAGCTTGTCGACACTGGTTTTATAATTGTTCGTATCAGCCAAGACAGAATGGGCTCCGCGACGGTCAACTCTCAACTTCAGACGGTCTCCCAACTCGCTACAAACACCTGCTTCGAATGGTCCGGCAAAACCGATTGCGACAAATGCAAGATCAGCACGAATAAAAAACTCGGTACCGGCTATCGGTTTGCGTTGTTCATCGACATGACAGCATTTCACGTGGGTCAATTCGCCATTTTCCGCAACAAACTCGAGTGTAGCGACCTGAAATTCGCGTTCCGCACCTTCCGCCTGACTGGTCGAGGTGCGCATTTTGGTAGCCCAATAAGGCCAAACGCTGAGTTTATCTTCCTTTTCCGGTGGTTGCGGACGAATATCCAACTGGGTTACCTTGACTGCACCCTGCCGGAAAGCCGTTCCCACACAATCGGACGCGGTGTCCCCACCGCCAACAACAACGACATGTTTTCCATCAGCAATAATCGGTGGTGAAGGCCAGCCGACTGATTCGATATTTTCGCGCCCGACACGTTTATTTTGCTGAACGAGGTAACACATGGCGTCATGCACACCATGAAAATGGATGCCCGGAATATCGATCTTGCGCGGTGTTTCAGAACCACCGCAATAAAGAACCGCATCATAATTGCTTAGAAGATCGTCAACCGCCTTGTCGACGCCAATATTGACACCGCAATAGAAAGTAACCCCCTCACCTTCCAACTGTTCGATACGACGATCGATATGATGTTTTTCCATTTTAAAATCAGGAATGCCGTAACGTAAAAGCCCTCCCGGACGGTTTTCGCGTTCGTAAACATCGACCATATGACCCGCACGAGCAAGTTGTTGCGCTGCCGCCATTCCTGATGGGCCTGATCCGATAATGGCAACTTTTTTGCCTGTTTTCGCTTCATTAGGTTGAGGCGCAAAAAAACCGAGTGCAAAAGCCTTATCTGCCAATGTCTGCTCGATTGTCTTGATTGTTACAGGAACATCCTCAAGATTGAGCGTGCAGGCCTCTTCACAAGGTGCCGGACATACGCGGCCTGTAAATTCAGGAAAATTGTTTGTGGAAAGAAGATTGTTGATCGCTTCCTTCCAATTGCCTTTATAAACGAGGTCGTTCCAATCCGGTATCTGGTTATTGACCGGACATCCCGTCGAGCCATGACAAAAAGGAATGCCACAATCCATACAACGCGCGGCCTGCTTCTGCACCTCTGCTTCGGACATCGGAATAGTAAATTCCCGAAAATGGCGGATGCGATCAGAAGCTGGCTGATACTTTTGAGATTGGCGATCTATTTCAAGAAAACCGGTTACTTTACCCATTTGTTGTTTCCGTATCTGAAGTTTGCACTATGGACACCGGCTGCTGTTATTCAGCAGCCGTTTCCATGCGCATCTGTTCCATTTCTTCCAAAGCACGGCGATATTCGACCGGCATGATTTTTACAAATTTCGGACGATATTGATCCCAATTATCCAGAATTTCCTTGGCCCGTGCGGAACCCGTGTAATGCAGATGATTGGCAATCATTTGGGCCAGTCGCTCTTCATCATGGTGGGTCATATTGGCCGAGACATCTACCCGACCTTTATGCATGAGGTCACCACCGTGATGATGAAGTTTTTCAAGCATATCATCTTCTTCGGGAACAGGTTCGAGTTCAACCATCGCCATGTTGCATCTTTTAGCAAAATCACCTGCTTCATCGAGCACATAGGCAACGCCGCCTGACATACCGGCAGCAAAGTTTCTGCCGGTCTTGCCGATCACGACCACGATACCTCCAGTCATATATTCACAACCGTGATCGCCAACTCCCTCGACGACCGCAGCAACGCCTGAATTGCGTACGGCAAAACGTTCGCCTGCCACGCCGCGGAAATAACATTCGCCCTCAATCCCGCCATAAAGAACGGTATTTCCGACAATGATTGAATCCTCGGCGACAACATTGCTGTCTTCAGGTGGACGGACAATAATTCTGCCGCCAGAAAGACCTTTGCCAACATAATCATTACCGTCGCCAATAAGGTCGAAAGTTATCCCCTTGGCAAGGAAAGCACCAAAGGACTGGCCAGCTGTGCCCCTGAAATGAACGTTTATTGTGTTATCCGGCAATCCTCTTTGACGATAACGTCTGGCCACTTCTCCCGAAAGCATGGCACCGGCAGATCTGTCAACGTTGCGTACGAGCGTTTCAAACTCGACAGGCTTTTTGGTTTCGAGAGCTGCCGAAGCTTGTTCAATCAGTTTACGGTCAAGAACATCCTCGATCGGATGATGTTGATGTTCCGTGTGCCTTGTCTGTTTCTTTTCAGCGTCAGGCTTATAGAAGATACGACTGAAATCGAGACCTTTTGCTTTCCAATGATCGATCGCCGGCTGTTTATCCAACAAATCCGATTGACCAATAATATCGTCGAGTTTTTTGAAACCCATATGAGCCAGAATAGCGCGCACTTCTTCGGCAAGATAAAAGAAGAAGTTGATCACATGTTCCGGTGTTCCTTTGAAACGCTTGCGCAATACGGGATCCTGTGTCGCAACGCCGGTCGGGCATGTGTTAAGATGACATTTGCGCATCATGACACAGCCTGCAGCAATAAGCGGAGCGGTCGCAAAACCGAATTCGTCAGCCCCGAGAAGTGCCCCGACGATAACATCGCGACCTGTTCTCAAACCGCCATCTACCTGTAATGCAACGCGCGAACGCAAACCGTTGAGAACCAGCGTTTGCTGGGTTTCGGCAAGCCCCATTTCCCACGCTGAACCGGCGTTCCTGACCGAGGTCAAAGGTGAAGCCCCTGTACCGCCGTCATAACCGGAAATCGTAATATGATCGGCACGAGCCTTGGCAACGCCTGCCGCAACTGTTCCAACACCTACTTCCGACACAAGTTTTACAGAAATATCTGCAAATTCATTGACATTTTTCAGGTCGAAAATGAGCTGCGCCAAATCTTCAATCGAGTAAATATCGTGATGTGGAGGCGGTGAAATCAAACCGACGCCCTGCGTCGAGTGACGCGTTTTAGCAATAATGGCGTCAACTTTGTGCCCCGGTAATTGTCCACCTTCACCAGGCTTGGCTCCTTGCGCTACCTTGATTTGTATAACATCGGCATTAACAAGATATTCAGCCGTTACGCCAAACCGTCCGGAAGCCACCTGCTTGATAGCTGACCGTTCGGGGTTTTGTGTGCCGTCCGGCAAGGGATAAAGACGATCAGGCTCTTCACCACCTTCACCGGTGTTCGATTTTCCGCCGATTTTATTCATGGCACGAGCCAATGTCGTGTGAGCCTCGCGCGAGATAGAGCCGAATGACATAGCACCGGTTGAAAACCGCTTTACAATTTCGGTAGCCGGTTCAACGTCCTCGATAGCGACGGGTTTCGCACCACGCTCTTCTGCGCTTTTGATTTTGAAAAGGCCACGAATAGTCTTGGCACGCGCAGTTTCACCATTGATACGTTGTGAATAAGCGGTAAAAAGCGCCGGATTGGATGTGCGAACAGAATGCTGTAAACTTGCAACTGCATCTGGTGTCCAGATATGCGCTTCGCCACGAACGCGATATGCATATTCACCCCCGACATCAAGAGAATGGAGGAGAACAGGATCATTGCTGAATGCGGCTGTATGGCGTTTTACCGTTTCAGTCGCAATCTGGTCCAGATCGACCCCTTCGATCGTGGTTGCTGTTCCGGTGAAAAAACGATCGACAAATGACTGTTTTAGCCCGACTGCATCGAAGATTTGAGCGCCACAATAGGATTGATAGGTTGATATGCCCATTTTGGACATAACCTTGAGCATCCCTTTGCCAATCGATTTTATATAGCGATAAATTACCTCGTGCTCTTCGACTTCTTTCGGAAATTCTCCGCGCTCGAACATGTCGATCAATGTATCGAATGCGAGATACGGGTTGATCGCCTCTGCCCCGTAGCCTGCAAGGCAACAGAAATGATGAATTTCACGAGGTTCACCGGTTTCGACAACCAATCCGACCGAAGTACGCAAACCCTTTCTGATGAGATGATGGTGAACAGCCGCTGTCGCGAGCAATGCAGGAATGGGAATACGGTCCGGTCCAATCTGCCGATCTGACAAAATGATAATATTATAACCACCGTGGACCGCTGCTTCTGCACGCTCACAGAGGCGTTCCACCGCTCCTTCAAGCCCTGCCGCCCCTTCCTGAACGGAATAGGTTATATCAATTGTCTTTGTATCAAAGTGATCTTCCGTCTGGCCAATAGCCCGAATTTTTTCGAGATCTCCGTTTGTCAAAATCGGCTGACGAACTTCCAGACGCTTGCGACGTGAGGTCCCGACCAAATCGAATATATTCGGACGTGGCCCGATGAAAGAAACAAGACTCATCACCAGCTCTTCACGAATAGGATCGATAGGAGGATTGGTTACCTGAGCAAAATTCTGCTTGAAATAAGTATAAAGCAGTTTGGATTTATCGGACATTGCCGAGATCGGTGTATCAACACCCATTGAGCCGATCGGCTCTTGTCCGGTTGTTGCCATTGGTGAAAGCAGAAACTTCTTGTCTTCCTGTGTATAGCCGAACGCTTGTTGACGGTCGAGCAGCGACACATCCTTGCGTAAAGACCGCGGTTCAACGGGAGCAAGATCTTCAAGAATAAGCTGCGTGTTATCCAGCCATTGACGATAAGGATGTTTGGAAGCAATCTCAGACTTTATTTCTTCATCCGATACAATGCGCCCTTCCTCCAGATTAATGAGCAACATTTTTCCCGGCTGCAAACGCCACTTGCGGATAATGTGCTTTTCTTCAACCGGAATAACACCGGCTTCCGAAGCCATGATGACATAATCATCGTCCGTCACAATATAACGCGCCGGACGCAGGCCATTACGATCAAGCGTTGCACCAATCTGGCGACCATCAGTGAAGGCAATTGCTGCCGGTCCATCCCATGGCTCCATCAATGCCGCATGATATTCATAGAACGAACGCCGTTCGACACTCATGAGACTATTTCCTGCCCAAGCTTCCGGAATGAGCATCATCATCGCATGAGGGAGCGAATAACCACCCTCATATAAAAATTCCAGAGCATTATCAAAGCAGGCTGTATCCGATTGTCCTTCATAGGAAATTGGCCAGAGTTTTGAAATATCATTGCCAAAAAGCTCTGAATCTACCGAAGCCTGACGGGCAGCCATCCAGTTGACATTTCCTCTCAGCGTATTGATTTCACCATTATGGGCGATCATCCGATAAGGGTGGGCAAGTTTCCAAGAAGGAAAAGTGTTGGTAGAAAAACGCTGGTGCACAAGCGCCAAAGCACTTTCAAAACGTTCATCCTGCAAGTCTTTGTAATAAGCGCCAACTTGAAAGGCCAGAAACATGCCTTTGTAAATAACAGTGCGGGATGACAGACAAACGACATAAAAGCCATTATCTCTTCCACCTGTCTCATGGAAGATTCTGTTCGAGATAACCTTGCGCAGTACAAAAAGCCGCCGTTCAAAATCGTCATCCGATTTTATAGATGGGTCGCGGCCGATAAAAACCTGTCGATGAACCGGCTCGGTTGCAACAATTGCAGGCGCTTTCGAGAGCGAGGAATTATCAACAGGTACATCACGAAAGGCAATAAAATGCTGCCCTTCCGAGGCAATAACTTCCTTGACAATCTGCTCGATATGGGCACGCATCGCTTCGTCGCGCGGCATAAATATATGTCCGACAGCATATTGACCGGCTTTCGGCAATTCTACGCCTTGTTCGGCCATAACTTCACGAAAAAAACGATCCGGTATCTGAACCAATATACCTGCACCGTCTCCCACCAATGGATCTGCCCCTACGGCACCCCTGTGAGTGAGATTTTCAAGCATGAAAAGCCCATCTTCAATGATCTTGTGGGATTTCACATTTTTCAACTGTGCGATGAACCCCACCCCGCAAGCATCATGTTCATTTTTAGGGCTATACAGTCCTTGCGCGGCCGGAATTCCATAAGCCGACGTGGCCCCTGCGCCCGCCAATGATGACGTTATTGAACCATTTTGAGTAATTTTATTACCTGAAATAACGCTATCCGACATTTAGAAAGCCCTTTTTTCACAAACCAACATGAAAACTACGCCAGAATTTTGCTGTTTTTAGTCTTCAAATAGCATTGTTAGCACGGCGTAATCTCTCGTTTAAGAAGCTATGTCAGAAAGATTCTAAGTTTTCAACTGCTAAACGTAAAAATTGAAATATTATTTCAATAATTGTTTTTTTAATTTACTTTTATTATTTTAAATACGATATTTTATTTCATTTATTTTTTTACACACAAAGGAAGGGCTTCTTCACATTAAAAAACCGAGAGTCTGCGGCAGGTTAAACGTTGGCCTTTCCCAATGGAGATTGGAATGGTTGGGTGAATAACACACTTCAATTATTTTCAAATAAAATTCAAAGTTTCTGTAAAGGAGAAATTCATTCCGGTACCTTCATTTCAAACGAGACGTTAATAATAAAAAAGCGTGAAGCCTGTCTTTGACAGACTATCACGCTTTCCGAAGTCAACATTCAGGAATGATTATTCCGCTGCTTCAACTTCCACATCATGTTTTTGAACACGCTTATTGGTGTTGGAAGCTTTTGGCGTCTGCACCGCTATTTTACGCGGTTTCATCTCTTCGGGAATTTCCCGTTTCAATTCAATATGAAGCAAACCATTCTGAAGCTGTGCGCCAACCACTTCAACGTGATCAGCTAATTGGAAGCGACGTTCAAAGGACCGCGAAGCAATTCCGCGATAGAGAAAATCACCTTCATCATTTTCTTCTTCATGTGATTTCTCACCTTTTACGGTGAGTTGATGGCTTTGTGCTTCAATATCAATTTCATCTTCGGAAAATCCGGCCACCGCCATGGAAATCCGATAGGAATTTTCGCTCAACCGTTCGATATTATATGGAGGATAAGCTTGAACACTCTCCGGTTGTGTCATCGTATCAAACATATTGAATAAACGGTCAAAACCGACAGTTGAACGATATAATGGTGAAAAATCTACTTGACGCATAATAATTGCCCTCCTTCAGAGCGACGATTTGTTTGGTTACGGCAATCTCCAAAAAGGCAGATCAATATAACCAACGACCCCATATCGGCGATCGCAAAGCTTAGTTGGTTATTAATTAGTCGACTTTCAAGACATTGGCTAAAAATTGTTCAAAATTTTACATCAGCAAATAAACTCTCATCCCAACGCGGGTTTAGAAAGATTTTTTTCATTCCGTTTCGCTCGCTTCAGGTTGTCTTTCATTTTCCCGAGGCCGGAATTTTGTAATTTTACCTGTTATAAGCGGGAGTAAGTTATGTTTTTGTGTTAGATTACAAATAGGTAAAAGGCCGGAAATGTTTTTTTAAATTTTGCGGACTAAATGGACAAAGGTTATAGCGAGACGACAAGGTGAGATAGTAGAATTGCACACGCTCCTGACAATGCCAAGCGACAAGAATGGAACTTGCTTTCTCCACACGTCTTTGATGGAAACCTCGGACAAAAGACGCTTGCGCATTGTTTCGAAAGTGCAAAAACACAACTATAAAAAAGGCACTCTGGTTTTTCTTCAGGGGATGGAAGATAGTTGTGACAGATATGGGGAATTGTTTTACGAACTATCGGCACGTGGCTTCTCTTATGCATCATTTGACTGGTATGGTCAGGGTGGTTCTGTTCCTGATGTGACAGGAGCCGAAAAAAAGTCCGGATTAACCTTCGATATCAATCAGCACATAGGTGATCTTGACGAATTTCTGCAAAAGATTGTTTATCCGGATTGTCCACCTCCCTACTATTTTCTGGCTTATGATATGGGATGCCTTATTGCAATTTCTGCACTCGATATCATCAACAACCAGTGCCAACGCTTCGTCGGTCTTTCACCGCTTTTCACTCCATTGGGGTACACGACCGGCAGTTTCCAGAGCAAACTCGCGAGCCTCATGACCGATTTTGGCCTTGGCCGCTTGAAACTGCCACGAGCCAAATCACTATTTTCGAACAATAGCGGTCTGACAAAAGGAAGGAATTCTGAAGTTGATCAGCAAAAAAACTCGCAAAATATTCCTTTACCTGACAGGCGCTGGCTTGCGCGGGTTCTTGAAACAGTAAATTTTGCAAAGGCCCGCTTAAACAAAAACGATTTGCGTTTCCCGACGATTTTTGTTCTGGGACATAATGATAAACTGATCAATGCTCAAAAATCGCTTCGTTTTTGCGACAATGTCAGGCTCGCCGACATGATGACACTTTTTGGTGCCGGGCACGACATCCTGAACGGGCCAGAGGATTTAAAAAAACAGTTCTGGGCTTTATTCGACACGTTTATTCCAGGCACCAAGGCCTATGATATCAACTATTGAGAATTGATGCTGCCGCGTCGAATAATTCCGGCGATGCTGCTGCTACAATATTTCCGGCATCCTCCGCGTTTTTACCGTTCCACTGCTTGATGACGCCGCCAGCCTGTTCGATAATCGGAATTAATGCCATGATATCATAAGGTTTCAGTCCTGTTTCAACGACAAGATCAACAAAACCCGCAGCAAGCATGGCAAATGCATAACAATCCGCACTGTAACGCGTTAGGCGTGCTTTTGAGCGGAGCTCAGCAAAACGTGCTTTGTCGTCCGCTTTGAAAAGTTCGGGATCGGTTGTAAAAATTGTAGCTTCAGCAAGCAATTTGCACGAGCTCGTGGAGAGCTTTCTGTGCTGACCATCATAATTTGTATAAAGATAACTTCCTTTTCCGCAACTGTAATAAATTTCGCGCGTGAAAGGCTGTGTCATCATCCCCGCCACTGCTTTGCCAGCTTTTTTCAATCCTACAAGACTGCCCCAAACAGGCATTCCCGTAATGAAAGAACGTGTCCCGTCTATCGGATCGATTACCCATATATGGTCGTTAAGCCCATTCAAGGCAGGAAATTCCTCACCCGCGATTCCATCATCAGGACATTGCTGATGGATAAATTCACGTAAGGCAATTTCTGTTTTGCGATCAGCAATTGTTACGGGGTCGAAACCACTTTTGTCTTTATTATCAATTGAAAGCGTATGCCGAAAAAAAGGTAGAGAAGTCTCCTCTACTATTTTAGCGATTTTTTGAAAAAATTCGAATCCCGGAAGATCACTCATGATTACTCTCGATTGTTTATTATCAGGTCGAACCGGATAGAGATTATTTAAGCCGTTTTTTCATAAAAACTCAATGACTGCCTGATATCGGCTTACGATGGTAAAATGTTCTTATAAATCCGATATATGATAGAAATATTCGATTGGCTTACTCTTTTCGGCCAATATAGGTTCCGTTAGAAAAGTGCCCAATTTCTCTTTTCTAACAATAATCACACTATTCGGCGGCTATTTTGCAAAGCGTGAATTCGCGTTCCGGAAATGCCATAAGATCAGCCGACAAAGAAGTAAGATCATTCTGCAATGAAGTGAAATTATGGTTCGCTTCAAGCGTAATTTCGTCGAGATAGAGACTTCTGTTGATTTCAATTTGAAGAGCATGGATATTTTCGGCGGGTTTTCCGTAATGGGCAGTAATGAAACCGCCCGAATAAGGCCGGTTCAGACTGACATTATATCCTTTTTCTCTCAAAAGCTCGGCAGTATATTCAACAAATGCATTGGTGCAGGATTGCCCATACTGATCGCCCAGAATAAAATCCGGTTGTTCGCCACCGTTAAAAAACTTCAGTTTTCCCGGCATTGAGTGGCAATCTATAAGAACTGCAAAACCGAACCGTTTCCGCATTGAATAAAGCGTCGATTGAAGATGGTTGTGATAAGGAACATATAGGCTATCAATACGTTTCAAAGCATCTTCCAGATGGATTCGCCCGTTATATATCGGTAGATCACTTGCTACGTTTTTAGGTATCGTCCCCAAGCCGGCCAAAACACGGGTTGACGGATTTGGAACATAATCCGGCATAGGTTCGAAGAACATATCAGGATCAAGCTCGTATTGGGCACGATTGACATCAATAAAAGACCGCGGGTAATTTGCTGCCATAAGCGCAGCACCAAGCCCTACAACTTTGCTAAAAAGCAAATCGACGAAACAATCTTCCGACATCCGGATCGTAAAATTGTCGAGCACGGATTGTTCAAGGAAGCTTTCCGGATAAAACCTGCCAGAATGAGGCGAATTGAACAAAAACGGCACACGCAGTTCAGCCGGTTCAAAATATTGAAATGCTGTCACGCCGTTTGCATTCATATTGATAGCCTGCTTATTTTTTGTTTGTTTCATAAAAGGTAAACCAGTTTTCATGGCATTCGCAACCGGCAATTAACCATTATAAGAAACAAAGTCCATTCAACATGCCTTTACCGCTTTTTTTACGAACCTAATTTATTGTATGAGTAAGAGTGAGATAAGGTTCCAAATCGAATAAACAACTGCTGGACATTATTATGAAACGAATTTTGCTTGCCGAAGACGATAATGATATGCGTCGATTTTTAGCAAAAGCTCTGGAACGGGCCGGTTACGAAGTTACAGATTTTGATAACGGTGCAAGCGCCTATGAACGGCTTCAGGAAGAACCGTTTTCACTTTTATTGACCGATATCGTAATGCCGGAAATGGATGGTATAGAGCTCGCTCGCCGTGCAACCGAAATTGATCCGGATTTGAGGGTAATGTTTATCACCGGATTTGCTGCTGTAGCACTCAACTCCGATAGCAATACACCACGAGATGCAAAAGTTCTGTCCAAGCCATTCCATTTGCGTGAACTCGTTTCCGAAGTCGAAAAGATGCTTATCGCAGCTTGAAGGATATTTTTAAAAATTCACAATTTCCCATTTTATAAGCGATTTTTTATAAAAAGGCATTGACCTCACGGTCTTGTTGTGGTGTATGCAACAGCGTCAGATGGGCGTGTAGCTCAGAGGGAGAGCACTACATTGACATTGTAGGGGTCACAGGTTCAATCCCTGTCACGCCCACCATCTGTTTTTCAATTAACCCGCTTTTCTTAGCTGGAAAAATTTGTTTTTCCGTTTGTTTCTTATCGTCATAGAACAGAAGCGAATTGCCTTCCGTTAAAACAAACAAGCTCTTTCCCCCCCTCTTCTTATCACACACTATTAAGGCCATTTGATCCTTTCTCGTTCACGACATGTCAATCACATGACAGGCTGCTCAAAAGCTATGCGGTCTGAAAATCAGGAATCATTCAATAAGCTGCATATTCCGTTTTTTTTCTTCCCCACGTGACGAGTGACTCTGCTTTGTTAAAAAATTTATGAGCGGAATCGTCCTGCGAAACAAAAATCCAATCGGCTATTCGCCTTACAGCAGAAAACCTTTATTCAAAAACGAAAGCAAAGTTGAGGTTTTGACAATTCAACCGACATGCGTTCCGGAGTAGCGGATATTCACGAAATTAATCTGATAATACGCCAAAAACAGTCAGACATTTTACAGGAAATTGTCGGTAAAATGCTGTCTGAACACAAAATGCTGCTTTATTGGACAACTGTATCCGGAATAAGCCTTTTGGGTCCGGTTGTTATTGCCGCTTTCCCGTCAGGTTTTATTTCCATTCAACTATTGGAAAGAAGTGGTGTTATAACAAAACGTTCTATGACATTGATATCGGCAGGCGGCAATATCCCTTGATCAAAACTTCCCGATAAGTGCCGGAGCCTTCACTAAAAACCGGCTTCGCCTATCATATATTCAAAAACGAAACCGCTTTATACCGACGAATTTTTATCTACTTGAAAGGCCCAGAGTTGAACGAAATGAACTCAAAAAATATTGGTCATCATGAATAATACGGTCAGATTTTGGTGACTAATTGCATATACTGCGCCCTGACAAATCATGGACTTAGTGAATGCCCGCTGTCTGTCAGATGATAATCAAGCCCGTCCACAAAATTAAAACCATATTTTTTCAGCGCCTATCGAGAGCTTAACGAGCGCGATCAAGAACTCTTTTGCATTCAATCAATTCAAACAAAGCTTCCTGAAGCAAGGTTTTGTTATCCTTGCCTTTTCCGATATTGCTTCCGCCCACTTCAGTGTCGGAATCAGACTTCATGAAACTGAACAGGCCTCTGGATTGTGGTTGTTTTGCAGGAAGTGGCGTGTTTTCGGCTTCCTCTTCAGCTTTTTTCTTCCGGGTAATTGCATCAATTGCAGCAACGTCTCCATTGCCCACCGCAATTACAAAGGCTATGCCATTTTCTTTCAATAGGCGCTGTGCACCTTTTATTGTGTAACCTTGTTCATAAAGGAGCTGCCGAATTCCTTTCAGCAAATCCACATCGGCTGGCCTGTAATAACGCCGCCCGCCCCCACGTTTTAACGGCTTGATCTGGGAAAAACGCGTTTCCCAAAACCTTAGAACGTGTTGCGGCAGATCCAACGCTTCAGCAACTTCGCTGATTGTACGAAAAGCATCTGGACTTTTATCCATTTTTTGGCCTTTTCCGAATATAACAACCTCGAACTTTCTGGTAATTGACAATTACCGTAACGTTACTTCAAGTTTCACAAAACTCCGGCATATGCAAATAAACAATCGGCCTTTGGCACCTGCCCCGGCTCCCGAATATCGGTCTTTTTACAGTACCTAAATATATTTACGTAATTTTACGATTTTTTGGACCGATGGCCGTCGAGAATTTTTTTCTTCAAAACATTCGATGCCTTGAATGTCATAACGCGACGAGGCGAAATCGGTACCTCTTCACCTGTCTTCGGGTTGCGACCAATACGTTCTGTCTTGTTACGGACATGAAAAGTTGCAAACGAGGATAATTTTACCGTCTCGCCTTTGACAATTGCATCGCAAACTTCGTTAAGGATCATTTCAACCAATGAAGCCGACTCTGTGCGTGACAGGCCAACTTTTCTGCAAACTGCATCTGCTAAATCTGCGCGCGTCACTGTATTACCAGTCATAACAATCGCCTTCTTATAATTGAAGTATAAAAAACTTATACGTTAAACATATTATCGGTCAAGTTGTCTTGTCACTACCAACGGATAAGAATAGCCCCCCATGTGAATCCGCCGCCCATTGCCTCCAGCATGACCAGATCACCTTTTTTTATTCTACCATCTTTAACAGCTACCGCAAGCGCCAAAGGCACAGACGCGGCCGAAGTATTGCCATGCTGATCAACAGTGATCACAACTTTTTCATCAGCGATACCAAGTTTTTTGGCCGATGCGTCGATAATACGTTTATTGGCTTGATGAGGTACAAACCAGTCAAGCTCGGAAGGTGATATTCCGGTTGCAGAAAAGCAATCATCCACAACGTCGGTAATCATCCCGACAGCATGTTTGAACACTTCGCGGCCTTCCATTCGCAAATGTCCGGTTGTTTGTGTTGTCGAAGGGCCGCCATCCACATAAAGCTTGTCGACAAATGCACCATCAGAACGTTGTTTACAGGCGAGAATACCACGATCACTGTTATTGCCACTCTGGTTTTCGACAGCTTCGAGAACAACAGCTCCCGCGCCATCCCCGAAAAGCACACATGTCGAACGGTCGTTCCAATCAAGAATACGCGAGAAGGTTTCCGCACCAATGACAAGAATTCGCTTGGCCATGCCGCCTTTCAAATAAAGATCAGCAGTTGTCATTGCAAAAATGAAGCCTGAACAGACAGCCTGAACATCAAACGCAAAACCGTGAGACATTCCTAATGCATTCTGTATTTCCACTGCCGAAGCGGGAAAAGTATGGTTAGGTGTTGCTGTTGCCAGAATAATGCAGTCAATATCAGCGACAGTAAGTCCGGCATTATCAAGAGCAGCTTGTGCGGCTGCCGCTCCAAGAGAAACGGTCGTTTCATCTTTTCCGGCAATATAGCGCTGGCGGATTCCGGTCCGTTGAACGATCCATGCATCGGATGTCTCGACAATCCCCTCGAGCTCGCTGTTCAACATTTTCTTTTTAGGCAGCGCACTTCCTATGCCACATATGGCAGATCGAATCATTCAGTTCTATCCTTAACCAGCGAATCAACAATTAGTTTTCAATGCGTTATATATGCTCCGCATCATGGCCCGCATGGTCACCATGATTGAGAAGCTCGGGTTTTTTATCGTGAAAATGCCTCAAATCCGCTGCGATTTTCTCGAGAAGTTTATTGTTAACCATTTCATAGCCTACACGTAAAGCAGAAGCAAACCCATCCGCATCGGTTCCACCATGACTTTTAATAACAACACCATTCAAACCGAGTAAAACACCGCCGTTCACACGTCCGGGATCCATTTTTTGCTTGAGCTGGCGAAAAGCACTGATTGAAAGAAGATAACCGAGTTTTGTTAGCCAGGAGCTGGACATGGCTTCACGCAATATTTGCGCCATTTGCCTTGCTGTCCCTTCGGCTGCCTTCAATGCGATATTACCCGAAAATCCTTCGGTAACCACAACATCGACAGTACCTTTCCCAATATCATTGCCTTCTACAAAGCCTTTATATTCCAGTCCGTCGAGCCCGATTTCACGCAGCATCATGCCTGCCTGCTTGATTTCATCAAGTCCTTTGACTTCCTCCACTCCAATATTAAGAAGACCGACTGTCGGACGTTTGACATTATAGAGAGCACGAAACATACCGGCCCCCATGACCGCCAGATCAACAAGTTGATCCGATGAGGCGCCAATGGTTGCACCGATATCAAGAACAAGACTTTCACCACGCAATGTGGGCCAGACGCCTGCAATTCCCGGACGGTCGGCTTCTTCCATCATTCTTAAACAAAAATATGACATTGCCATCAATGCACCGGTGTTACCGGCTGATACACAGGCATCGGCTTCACCTTTTTTCACAGCTTCGATCGCTTTCCACATCGATGACTTGCCGCGCCCGTTCCGCAATGCCTGACTGGGCTTTTCGTCCATACGGGTATAGGTTTCGGTTGCTATGAATGTTGAACAGGAACCAAGTTCCGGATAACGCTTCAAAACCGGTTCAACTGCACTCGCAACGCCATAAAAAATAAAACGTATTTCCGGAAAACGTTTCTGCGCAATTGCCGCGCCGG
Source organism: uncultured Bartonella sp. (assembly GCA_946480935.1). Lineage (GTDB taxonomy): Bacteria > Pseudomonadota > Alphaproteobacteria > Rhizobiales > Rhizobiaceae > Bartonella. The sequence goes on from CAMLLT010000029.1 coordinate 15,197, forward strand.
CAATTGTGATCTCAGGGCCAAAATCGCCGCCCATTGCATCCACAGAAATTCTGATCACTCTCAAATGTCCTATTAGTTTCGAATTATATATTAAGCAATGTCGCAATAAAGCGACGTTGTGTGAAACTTAACGCCGAAAATACCGGTTTTAAGCCATTATACAACAATAAATTTTGTTTTTTCGACGACCTTGGCTATTTCAGTTGTTTTAAAATGGCAAAAGGTGAAGGTTCACTTTTGTCTTTTTCCATATCTTCAATATAGTTTCCATCCACGCCTTCTTTACGTGGATAAGGATCAATCGATAGTTCGAAAAATTCTTCAAGAAAAGCTCCAACATCAATTGAATCACCATGGAATACTTCAGGAGTGTCAGGACCTTCAGCATCTACAAAAACTTCACTTGTATTATCGTGCTCTTGATATTTGACAAGCTTGGAATCGTCGGGAATAAAAACCGACTCCACCTCTTCTTCTATATGTTTTGGAAGAGGCTCGAGTGTGACAACACAGGCCTGAACTATTTCGGCTTCAAATTTGCCTTTGACGCGAACGCCGCGCTTCTTCCACGGAGAAATATGAATATCGGCGCGAAACGATTTTACCTCCAATAAGCCATGGTTTTCCACAAGCTTCAGCCGCTCTTTTTCATCTGCGTCAATCTTGATACGAATTCCTTTCACCGGTAGGGAACGGACATTGACAGGATAGTGAATGGCAAAGCTCATAACGTGATGGTCATTATTGTGTGTTTGGTCATTATCATCCATAACGATTTTATCCAGCCTCTTTTCAACCGATAATTTTTCCCG
>CAMLLT010000030.1 GCA_946480935.1 uncultured Bartonella sp.
GGGCGCATTGTTGCCTTTGGCGGGCGGGCAATGGACAAGAATGTGCGGGCAAAATATCTGAATAGTCCGGAAACGGTGCTCTTCCATAAGGGTAAAATGCTTTATAATGCAGCCACTGCCCGAAAGGCTGCACAGCCGAAAGCGCAAGAAGCCGCAAAACCTATCTATGTTGTCGAAGGTTATATGGATGTGATTGCTATGGCAAAGGCCGGCGTCGACACTGCTGTCGCTCCCCTTGGCACAGCTTTGACCGAAGACCAGATTGCGCTTCTATGGCGCATGACACCTGATCCGGTTTTTTGTTTTGATGGTGATGAAGCGGGTGTTCATGCAGCATTTCGTGCGGCCGAGCGTATTTTGCCGATTTTGAAGGCAGGAGTTTCCGCCCGTTTTATTCTGTTGCCTGATGGCAAAGACCCCGATGATATTGTGAAAAACGGCGGGTCGGATAGTTTGAAAGTCGAACTATCAAAATCGATTCCCCTTGCCGAACTTTTATGGCGCAAATACACATTCGGCCAGCAATTCGAAACGCCGGAAGCGCGCGCGGCTCTCGAGCGCGAGATCAAGTCGGTCATTTTCACAATCAAGGATGAAAGTTTACGGCATTATTATTTGCAGGATCTGCGCGACCGGTTGCGCAACCTGTTTCGTCCCGCTTTTTTCAAAAATAATGGCAAAAATGGGACGAATTATCGTGGTAACCGGAGCGCAAACACTATTGGCGGCGGTCCCAGTCCAAGTTTGGCCAATTCCAATCTGGTCAAAAATTCGGCGAGTTTTATTCCCTTGCGGGAAGCGGCCATTCTGATGACCTTGGCTTCCCATCCCGAACTTTGGTACGAGGACTTTGAAACTTTGGCAAAGCTTGAATTGCAAAATCCTGCATTGATCGGCCTCCATCGTGCTATGCTTGAAATTATGGGTGAATGGCAACCGAATGATGCCGATGCCATGATGAAGCTGTTGAAACAAAAGGGGCAGGAGCAAATCCTCAACCGGATCCATGGCATGTTGAAAAATCTCGGATTTCGTTGTGCTTTTGCGGAAGCGCCGATTGAAGATGCAAGAGAAGCTTTAAAACAGGCTGTCTACTTGCATCTGCGTGCGCATAACCTACATAAAAGGTTGCGTGACATTGAAGCCGAGCTTTTAGAAAAATCGGATAGCGGGATGTTTACCCTTTTGGGCGATGTCAAGGCAGAGCTTGAGAAAACTGAGGCTGTTGAGGCTTTGATCGATGGTTTTGGGCAGTGGAAAGAAGACGAATCAGGCCGGAATGAGTCGGAAAATCAATAAATGATTCGCTTTTTGTCTGCGAATCAGCCACGAAATCCCAATTGTGCTATAATTAGCTTGGATAATCAGGTTAAAGAAACAATCGGGTTAAAGAAAGAGTGAGATTTAGCGGGCGGGGATTTTCTTTTAGCGATGAAAAGGCGGCAGTGCAAGAGCTATGGCGCGATGGAACATTTTTGAAAGAGTGGTGTTGAAGAATAAACATATGGAGCAAGTCCATTATCTTGCAAAGAAAATAGCCAACATTAATCTTTTTTAAAAATTAACGGCTTTACAAGATTTGCAATCGGGTAAGCCGTAAGTAGTGGCGGAAATTTAAGCCAGATGGAATGGCTGTAAGTGCAGAATGAGTAGAAAGTTGCAAAACACAATGAATGAATGTGCGATGTGGCTGAGCGGAGTTAACACGGAATGGCAACAAAGGTAAAACAGACAGAAAATGCAGAGACCGAGCGCGAGGTTAGCGGCGATGGTCCTCTTTTGGATCTGTCCGATGATGTCGTAAAGAAAATGATCAAAGCTGCGAAAAAACGCGGTTTTGTGACAATGGACGAATTGAACGCTGTTCTCCCTTCAGAAGAGGTAACTTCCGAGCAGATTGAAGACACGATGGCCATGTTGTCCGACATGGGTATCAATGTTGTGGAAGATGACGAAGAGGCCGAAGCAGAAGCTGAAACCGAGGAAGAAGAAACTTCCGAAGGTGGCGAACTGGTAGAATCTGGCGGTCGTGCCCTTGCAACAACATCAAAGCGCGATCAGAACGACCGGACAGATGATCCGGTGCGCATGTATTTGCGTGAAATGGGTGCTGTCGAACTTCTTTCTCGCGAAGGCGAAATAGCAATAGCCAAGCGTATTGAAGCCGGTCGTGAGACGATGATTGCTGGCTTGTGCGAAAGCCCGCTCACATTTCAGGCACTCATTATCTGGCGTGAAGAACTCAATGAACAACGCATTTTGCTGCGTGAAATTATCGATCTTGAAACCACTTATGCTGGCCCTGAAGCCAGACAGGCTCCGGTCATCGAACATATCGAAGACTTGAAGCCCAAGGAAGAAGCTCCCAAGCGTGTGGTTCACGATGACGATGATATAACCGATGTTGGCGGGGAAACCATCGAGCCGGATGAAGATGACGAGGATGACGATGAAAACAATCTGTCGCTTGCAGCGATGGAAAACGAACTTCGTCCTCAAGTTATGGAAACTTTGGACTTCATCGCTGATACTTATGTAAAATTGCGTAAATTGCAGGATCAACATGTTGAAAGCAGTCTCGCTGACCATGATGAAGGCGCGCTGTCGCCTGCGCAAAAGAAAAAATACAAACAGCTCAAGGATGATCTGGTCAAAGCTGTCAAATCATTGTCGCTTAACCAGAACCGTATCGAAGCGCTGGTTGAACAGCTCTATGACATCAACAAACGTTTGGTAAAAAGCGAAGGCAAGTTGAAACGCCTTGCCGATTCTTACGGCGTACGCCACGAAGAATTCCTGAAGCAATATCAGGGGCGTGAAATGGATGCCGATTGGGTTAATTATATTTCCACATTGCCCGGTCATGGCTGGAAGGAATTTGCCACAAGGGAAGCCAAAACCATTCAGGAATTGCGCAGCGAAATTCAGATGTTGGCGCAAGAAACAGCAATTTCGATCGGCGAATTCCGCCGTATTGTCAATCAGGTCCAGAAGGGCGAGCGCGAAGCTGCTATTGCCAAAAAGGAAATGGTGGAAGCCAATTTGCGTCTCGTTATTTCGATTGCCAAGAAATATACCAATCGCGGTTTGCAATTCCTTGATCTTATTCAGGAAGGCAATATCGGCTTGATGAAAGCGGTCGACAAATTTGAATATCGCCGTGGTTACAAATTTTCCACTTATGCCACATGGTGGATCCGTCAGGCCATTACCCGTTCGATTGCCGATCAGGCGCGTACAATCCGTATTCCGGTTCATATGATCGAAACGATCAACAAAATCGTGCGCACTTCACGCCAGATGTTGCATGAAATCGGGCGTGAACCAACACCGGAAGAATTGTCGGAAAAACTCGCTATGCCACTTGAAAAAGTGCGCAAGGTTCTGAAAATTGCCAAAGAGCCGATTTCTCTTGAAACGCCCGTTGGTGACGAAGAAGATTCACATTTGGGCGATTTTATCGAAGACAAGAATGCGCTATTGCCAATTGATGCAGCCATTCAGGCGAATTTGCGCGATACGACCACACGTGTTCTTGCCTCTCTCACCCCTCGTGAGGAACGCGTTTTGCGTATGCGTTTCGGTATTGGCATGAATACAGATCATACTTTGGAAGAGGTCGGACAACAGTTTTCGGTTACCCGTGAACGTATCCGCCAGATCGAAGCAAAAGCATTGCGCAAGCTCAAACATCCGAGCCGTTCACGCAAGTTGAGAAGTTTTCTCGATTCATAAGATTTATGCAAAAGGCGCGAAATCTTGCGGTTTCGTGCCTTTTCGTTTTTCAAGCAAGGACAAACCATGTCATTTTTGCAGAGGCTTTTTGGCAAATCTCCACGCGCTTCAACTGAAAACGCAGAAATCGACGGCGGACAAACAGAATATAAAGGCTTTATCATTTCTGCGACGCCTTACAAAAATGAAGGCCAGCTCCAGAGTTGTGGCGTTATTTCAAAAACCATCAATGGCGAGACCAAGAGCTACCGGTTCATCCGTGCCGACCGTTTTACCAATCTTGATGATGCCATCGCCATGATTCATATCAAAGGCCGCCAGATTATTGACGAGCAGGGCGAGCGGATCTTTGAATAATAGCCGGTTTTCGGTATTTGCAACAGCGCGCATTTGTCGTGAACCGAAAAGCCCGCACCGTTTCCGGCCTGTTTTACGGCAACAAGCTTTGAATGAAAGCCGGATGAAAGAAATGAACATGGACAAGCTTCCATTCTATAAAACGAAATTGTTGGAGCAAATGACTCCTGAAGAATGGGAAAGTCTCTGCGATGGTTGCGGGCTGTGCTGTTTGCAAAAGCTGGAAGATGAAGATAGCGGCGAAATTTTTGTCACCGCCGTTGGCTGCCGTTTGCTTGACGCGAAAACCTGCCAATGTAGTGATTATCAAAATCGCAAGTCCATTGTTCCCGATTGCCTTTATCTTGACATTGAAATGGTGCGCTCGGTGCGCTGGTTACCGGAAACTTGCGCCTATAAGCTGGTTGATGAAGGAAAAGACCTGCCGTTATGGCATCACCTTGTTTCGCATAATCGGGAAAGTGTGCACCAAGCCCATATTTCCGCCCGCGATAAAATTCTCGCTCATGAAGACGATCTTATCTCGGACGAAGATTATCTTGATTACATCATCGGCCCGATTAACGGCTGACGTTCAAGGATTTTGAGACAGTTTTTCCGTTTGCTTGTCGGTATAAGTCTTTTGAAGAAACGCGGGAGATATGACGTAAAAAACGTGATTGCGGATAATAACGGCAACAATCGGAAGTTACAGTGAGCATTTGTTAAGGCCGTAACCAACTCATCGGAATTTTCGTGAGAGAATCCGAAGCATATCCGAGGCAACCCTTTAGCTTCCGGTAAGATGATCGAACTCTTTGTCTGAAAACTCTCAGAATTTTCAAGGAAAGAAAAGCCTTGAAAGTTTATTTCGGCTTGAATGCTACGCTTCTTTACAGTTCACCTCATAAGTGACGCGTGTTCCTGTTCGGTAAGATTGGTGTGCTCATAGTTTCTCGCTTGCAAACATCCTACCAAATTGACCGGCAAGACCAAGCCACAGATTGACCCTATGGCCGTTTTCCCGATAAATGCTATGCCGGAACATGAACAATAAAGAAAAGCACCGGAAGCAGTTCTCATTATTGTTCGATAGCGAATGTCATTGTCACATTGACCTTGTAATCAAGTTCACCGGAAGAAAAATTGGTTTCATTCCGATATGCTGTGGCACTTGCACTCATAAGACGGGGCATCATCATATTGCCTGAATTATCTTCAGCAATGGTAATGACGTTTCCAAGTTTTACATTTGCACTTTCAGCCAAAGTTTTGGCCTTGGCTATGGCTTCCGCGACAGCTTTTTTCCTTGCATTTGTCAGGTAAGGCTTTGTATCGGCATTGGTAAACGTAATACCGTTTACAGAATTGACGCCTAACTTCATCGCTTCATCAAAAATCTTTCCGGCCTTGTTTATGTCGCGTACACGCACGCTCAAACTATTGGAAACACGGTAAAGAGGTGTATTTGCCTTTTTGTTTTTTTCTTGTTCCTCGACACGGTAAATAGAAAGCCCCGAAGTCATCAGATCGGCATTTTCGATCCCATCTTTCTTGAAAGCATCAAGAACCTTGTTCATTGTTCCATTATTGGCACTCAATGCAGAATCGGCGGTTTCCCCTTCGGTCTCGACCGCAAGGTTGATAATTGCAATATCGGGTTTTGCCTGTTCTTCTCCGCTTGCCTGAACAACAATGACAGGTTCTGTTTTATTCACATTTTGCGCATGAAGAGCAAGCGGCGAAGTGACACACAAAAAGGTAGCACAAGCAGCAATTATTTTGGCGTGACGGGGAAAAATACGGGACACTGTCATTTACTCCTCATTTTCAATAAGTCTCTGTCTTTTAGATAGAGTTTCACGGGCAAGATAAAAGCGCGAAGCGCTAAAATTTTCAAAAAGGTGAATAAGTTGACATGGGGGCACTTGTGTTGATGAAATTTTTAGGTTATTGCGGGGCTTCCGTGGGGCCTGTAGCTCAATTGGTTAGAGCCGGCGGCTCATAACCGCTTGGTTGGGGGTTCGAGTCCCTCCGGGCCCACCACCTTTTGTTTATCCCTATAATATGTTGTTTTTGCGTCCTTATTTTTAAGGCAAGTGTAGCCGGACACGCGGTTTTGCGATAAACCGGTTTTATAAAACATTTATCACGTAATTTTTTCATCTCGTCCATGGAAGATTTTGGGCATGTTTTAGCTATTGTTTCGCTCGGGGGGAAGGGCGACGAAGAATCCAACAAGGTGCCGTTAGGGACCGGTTTGGAAAAAACATTTCGAACGACATCATTAAAAAGTCGGCAATGAAGCGCTCCTATGCCTCTTTGGGGTATTGCTTGGCTTTTTGTGATCTTAATATGTTTGGTTCATAACAGAATTTCAAAGCTTATGTCGCCATGTGTCAATTTGTACAAGGTGGTAAGAATGTTTGTTCGTCAGGCCGTTTCCTTCAAACTTTTGTAAAAGTGGCTCAATGCGGACTAACCGGAATTTGTATGCGTTGACAAATAGGATGCTAAGCCAAATTATTTGAAAAACCGGTCTCTAAAACTCCGATTTTAAAAGCCGGTGACTCTCTTCATATTTGATTATGAAATCCTTGACTCTCGCTCTTGATGGGAACATCACAAGCATGCAAAAGGAGTGAGAAGAAGTGAGTGAAGTTAGACAAAGAGACTATCAACAAGACGAAATTGACCATCTGATTGCTGATTATAATGGTGATGTAAAAACCTTGATTTCAAGGCTTCTGGACGAGCGTCAAATGCTCATCCGCCAAGTTGAAGTTGCCGCCTGTGCCATGTCATTCGGTTACGGGCGCGGTTGGAAACCAAAAATTCCTGTAAAATGAGTCTTTTGTGTTTACCCCCTTTTTTTGTTGCGGTGTGTTGTGTTCAAAACCGCAAAATCCAGTTAAAATTTCGGGGTCAGTTTTTATAGAGCGCAGCGCCTGATAATATCGGGCGCGCGCACTTTTCTATTTTTGATCACCGGCCATCTCGTCATTGCGACGTGATTTTGATCGAAAAAACATATTACATCTATAAAATAATGACTTCTTAATCTCTGCCTGATGAAAGCGTTTTGGTTGTCGGTTTGGTAAATCGGTTCAAACGATACATAATCTCGCTTAACTGCTTTCATTTATTGATTATTTTCAGGATTTTTATAAAACGTTTGCTTCAAAAAACACGAAACTGCCGGAGAAAATAGGAAGATACCAAATTCCGGTAAGCACCATGAAAGAACATTCGAACAGAATGAAAAATGTCGGGAATTTGCTTGTTTGGCTATTATTTTCCAACAACTTCATCATAAAGATTGAGCTCATTGAGCATTTTATGAAGGCGTTTTCTGTTCTCTTTCCGGTTCAAAGAACGGATATAGGTACGCAAGCGTAAAATATTTCGTTCGCCAATACCGTCAATCATCACAAATTCATAATGATCGTCACGCCAGGATAGTACCAGATTATCGGTATGAAAGCTCGTGAGAACAACAGGCGAAGTTTCTGCCCATTGGCTCAGATCTTTCAACTCGGCTATATAATTGCTGATCTTGTCACCAATTTCATGAATGGTTTTTGCCGGTGAACCATCTTTGTCTTTTTCGATTTCGCAAACCATTCCCCAACCAAGATCGGTTCGCACGATTCCCAATGTTGTCAAAATATGCGGTGTTCTGAGATTGGTATCGAAGTTCAACCGCATAGTTTCGAGAAATTCGAAGATGTTATAGACGTTTTCGCGCAGTGGTTTGAAACGTTTTTTAAATGCGTTGTATTTTTCGTATTTTTCAGCCCATCTGTGTCGGACTATTTTGATAATCAGATCGGGGTTTTGCGGATGCTGAAAGATGACTCGGTGGCGACCATTGTCAAACAAGGGAGTTTTATTTTTCAGTTCGACAATGCCGGATATTTTCAATTGCGTTCGCCTGTTTGCTAATTCGTCAATGGGTTTTTATGCTGACTAAGCTAGTCGGGCTCAATGTTATAGTGTTTACCATTCAAAATAAATTGAAAAAGCCGTACGATTTCGTATTTATTTCCTTATTTGGCAAGTTTTATGAAAAACAGGAAATAGTGACAAATGAACGAAAAATAGCGAAAAATTCTGAAAAACCTGAAAAAGGGTTACATAGCAGAAAAACCGACAAGGCAAGTTTTACGCTCGCCAGAGCCGGTTATTTTTTAAATCCGATATTCATTCCGGTATTAATGTCGAGCAAATCTGGGCTGTGGTATCCATTTCAAAAATGAAGCCATTGGACTTTTTTTAACTGGACATCCGGTAGCTCGAAGAGACAAGGAAAAAATCTTTTTTTAAGTCGATCGCTTATGCGGTTAATTTGTTCTTCCGCTTTTCTCGAGAGGGAGAGCAAAATCCGGTTTTTCCTTGCTATCAGAAGCTCTGACAAGACGAGCAAATTATTAACATGTAAACAATCTATTGAACGGCCCTGTCCTTGCTCTTTATAAAAAATACACATACGATAATTGCGAAATAGCTCGTTTTCCCGTGGGAGCTCAAGTCTCGGGGAATTCGTAAGCGTGATGGGTTCAGGAGGAACAGATAAATGAAACTTTCAGATAAAGAGCTTTTGAAAGACAAGTGCCTGATTGACGGCAAATGGCTTTCTGCAAAAAGCAATGAAACAATCACCGTTACCAATCCGGCAGATGGCGAAGTGGTTGGTCATGTGCCTTCACTTTCTGCTGCCGAAGTTGAAAAAGTCATTGAGGCTTCAAATGCAGCACTCGAAAAATGGCGAATAAAGACAGCTTCCGAGCGGTCAAAAATCTTGCGCAAGTGGTTTGACCTCATCATTGCTAACGCCGATGATCTGGCGATGATTATGACGAGTGAGCAAGGTAAACCTTTGAAAGAAGCACGCGGCGAAATTGTTTACGCTGCCTCTTTTGTCGAGTGGTTTGCTGAAGAAGCCAAGAGGACTTATGGAGATACTATTCCTTCGCCTCAGCAAAAACAACGTATTACCGTCATCAAACAACCTGTCGGGGTAACGGCAGCGATTACACCGTGGAATTTTCCTGCTGCAATGATCACGCGCAAAGCTGCTCCGGCACTTGCAGCGGGCTGTACGATGATTGTAAGGCCAGCCAGTCTAACACCGCTGACGGCTCTTGCCTTGGGAGAGCTTGCTAACCGCGCAGGAATACCAGCCGGTGTTTTACAGGTTATTACGGGTAAGTCGTCGGCAATCGGTAAAGTGCTTACTGATAGCCATATTGTACGGAAACTGTCATTTACGGGATCTACAGAAGTTGGCCGCACGCTTATGGCGGAATGTGCACCGACGATCAAGCGTATTTCGCTCGAACTTGGCGGGAATGCGCCTTTTATCGTGTTTGATGATGCAGACCTTGATGAAGCCGTTAAAGGTGCTATTGCGTCGAAATATCGCAATGCCGGCCAAACCTGCGTTTGCGCCAACCGCCTTCTCGTACAGGAAGGGGTTTATGACGCCTTTACCAAAAAACTGGAACAGGCAGTCAAGGCTTTGAAAATTGGTGATGGACGAAAAGCCGATACCGATATCGGGCCGATGATTGAAGAAAATGCGTTGGAAAAGGTGGAAGAACATATCGCAGATGCTGTAAAAAAAGGTGGCAAGCTTGTTTATGGCGGAAAAAGATTGGGAGGGCTTTTTATAGAACCTGCAATTGTAACAGGTGTCACACAAGATATGCGTTTTGCCCATGAAGAAACATTCGGACCTGTTGCGCCATTGTTTAAGTTCAAAACAGAGGATGAAGCAATTCGCATGGCGAATGATACCATTTTCGGTCTCGCAGCTTATTTCTATACGCGCGATTTCAGTCGTGCTGTCAGAGTGAGTGAAGCGCTCGAATATGGTATGGTCGGCCACAATACCGGTTTGATTTCAAATGAAGTTGCCCCGTTCGGAGGCGTTAAGCAATCCGGCCTCGGGCGCGAAGGTTCCAAATATGGAATAGAAGAATATATGGAAATCAAATATATATGCAGTGCTCTGTAAAAGTTGTTCTGTCCGGTACATAATTAAAGCATGTGAAACGGGCCGCAATTGTTCTATGCGACCCGTTTAAAAAATAGTTGAATTTCCAATTCGGAGGTGGAGGAGGAATATATGCAGGAATTTTGTTTCGAGGCTGTGCCGTCAATTACCGTGAAGTGGGGTGGCGCAAAGAAGTTGGGAGAATTTGTTGAACAATATTATGAAGAACGCAAGGTACTGATTGTTACTGATGGTAGTCTTCATAAGGCGGGTGTTCTTGAACAGCCAAAATTGTCATTGGAACGAGCCGGGTTCAAAGTTGCGGTTTTCGACAAAGTTGTCGCCGATCCGCCAGAAAATATTGTACTTGAATGCGTGGAAAAAGCCAAAGCAGCCGGTGTTAATATCGTTATAGGCTTTGGGGGTGGCTCCTCTATGGATGTCGCCAAACTTTCAGCGGTGCTGGTCCGGTCGGAACAAAAATTGCAGGATCTTTATGGTATCGGAAAAGTAAAGGGTAAGCGTCTACCTCTTATCCAGATACCGACAACAGCCGGTACCGGTTCTGAGGCAACCAATATTACCATTCTGACCACCGGTGAAACCACGAAGATGGGTGTTGTTGCTAATCAACTCTATGCGGATAAAGTTCTCCTTGATGGTGAATTGACTATCGGTTTGCCGAAGCTGCAAACGGCTGCTACCGGTATCGACGCGATGGTTCACGCCATTGAAGCCTATACCGGAAAATTGAAAAAAAACCCGTTATCGGACGCCTTTGCTCGTGAAGCATTGAGGCTATTATCCGCAAATATTGTGACTGCTTGCAATGACGGACATAATCAAGAAGCTCGTGAGGCAATGCTGCTGGGAGCAAATTTGGCCGGACAAGCTTTTGCAAATTCGCCGGTTGGTGCGGTTCACGCTTTGGCTTATCCTCTGGGTGGGCATTATCATTTACCGCATGGCCTTACCAATGCGCTCATGCTCGGGCCAGTTCTCCGGTTTAATATGAAGGCAGCGGCCCACCTTTATGCCGAACTGGGTGAGGTCGTTGGGACGCACACAAAAGGCACCGAGATAGAGCGTTCAAAAGCCTTTGTCGAATTCATGGAAAAATTGATGAGGGAAACCGGCGCACCACGCCATTTAAAGGAAGTGGGCGTTACAGATAACAGTTTGGCATTGCTAGCGAGCGACGCGATGAAGCAGACAAGATTGCTTGTCAATAATCCTGTCGAGGTAACAGAAGCGGATGCTCTCGAACTTTATCGACAGGCGTTCTGACGAACGTTTCTCGTAAGTCGCATTGAAATGATCTCATAATCCGTCAAAGGCGGGTTATGGGATTTTTTTTAACCTAGAATCGTCGTGAATATTGAACCGGAATGGACGTTTCATTTTGAGCATTTTGAAGCAGGCATTCCACATTAAACTGATTATTATGAGAATTTAGTTTCATCAGCATTAAATATCTAAAACGCATGTCAAGTTTCACAATTTAAAAGACCTGTTTGAAATGTCGGCTTTACGCTTCCGATGTCGGCTTCCCTTGAACAATCATTGCTGTTTTCGTTGTTCTTTATTGTTGCTCGATGAATAGAAATTATAGGGCTTAAGGGAAAGGAAAATAAAACGGCTTTGGACAAGTGAAATCTTATGCTTCGGACAAAAGAAAATGATGGGGCAGGGTGAATATAATGGCTCAAGGCAAAAGAAACGAGAAAAATAAGCTTTCAAGTGATGCGAACAGAAAGGCCCGCAATTGGAAAGAGCCAATGGCGATAAAATGCGGCCGGAATAAACGGATGAGGTGAGAATAAACGAATGAATGGCTGAAGAAAGGGATTGGCAGCGAATGAAATGCAGGCCTGAAATAACTTCAGGAAATATATAAAAAGATTGCAAATGATGAAGAGAATGAGTGGGGGAAACACACGCTGAGGCGAGGGGCTAAAGAGATGTTGAAGCGACATTAATGCCTTCTACGGAAGAAACGGAAATTTCTGGAAAATGAGCGGGCTGAAAAAAACGGGCCAGAAAAAGCAGACTTGAAATAAAGGGCCAAAAAGAGCGGACAAGCAAAAATGGGACAGAAAAACGACAAGAAAAAACGGGCAAACAAAGCGGAAGCGTGTTTTGTTCCGCTTATATGATTGCCCGTTTCCTGAACCGTATTACAAAATATCTTTATCAGCCGAAAAAGCCGGACTGCCGGCTCCGGCAACAGCCGGATTACCGGCTGATCGATTCAAGTGTGCGGCCTCGCGTTTCTTCACCCAATACAATGATGACGATTGCAACCGCCAGAAGTACTCCGGTGAACATTATGAATACACTGGAAAACGCTTCTTTATCTACGGCCATCATATGGGTGACAACCAACGGGGCAACAATACCGCCAATCCGGCCGATAGCGGAAGCCCAACCGGAGCCGAAAGCGCGAATATTGGCCGGATATTGTTCGGGCGTATATGAATAAAGAACGCCCCATGCACCGAGGTTGAAAAACGACAACAGACAGCCCCACAAAATAATCATGCCATCCGATGACGCCTGTCCGAAGAAATAAGCGCATATTGCACAAGCAGCGATAAAGCCGGATAAAGTAGCCTTGCGACCAAGTTTTTCAATCAACCAGGCTGCTGCCATATAACCGGGAAGCTGTGCCAGAATAAGGATCAACGTGAATTTGGATGATTTGACAATGCTGAAGCCGTGCTGCTCCAATAGGCTCGGAAGCCAGGTGAAAATACCGTAATAGGAATAGACAATGCCGAACCATATGAGCCAAAGCATGATTGTGCGTCTGGCAAGACCGCTTGACCATAATTGTGTGAAAGAGACATTGTGCTTTTCCGCAACAGGGGCAACTTCGATTTTTTCCACAACCGGAACACCAGCTTCTTTTTCAAGTTGGCATACGATTTTATGAGCTTCTTCAATGCGCCCGCGATTAATCAGATAGGGAATAGATTCAGGAATTTTACGCCAGATATGAAACACATAGAGTGCCGGTATGCCGCAAATGATGAAGGCTATCTGCCAACCGTAAGCCGGAATGACAAAAAAGGAGATAAGTGCAGCAAGAAGCCAGCCCACTCCCCAGAAACTTTCTAACAAAACGATGAAACGACCGCGTACCCGAGCCGGTACATATTCGCTGACGAGACTGACAGCAACCGGTAATTGTCCGCCGAGACCAAAGCCGACAATGAAACGGAACACCAATAGCCATGTCAGGTCGGGTGCAATACCGCATAAGGCGGTAGCAATACTATAAATGACAAGTGTTGCCGCAAAAACTGTCTTTCTGCCAATTCTGTCGGCAATGCCGCCGGCCAATACGGCTCCGATAGCCATTCCGACAAATCCGATACTGACAACCGAGGCCTTTTCCGGAGCCGCCAGATGCCAACTTTCTGACAAACGCGGCATGATAAAAGCGATAAGACCAGTGTCCATAGCATCGAACATCCAGCCTAAACCGGTTACCAACAATAAGCGATAGTGAAACTTTCCGAGCGGCAGTCGCTGTACGCGCGAAATCAGATCCATTATACCCTCTTCCCAAATTGAAAACTCATGGTGAATTTATGAATGGAGAAACATTTTAATATAATTATCAAATAATTTTCAAATATAAAAGATATTTAAATATATTAAATACTATATAATTTAAAATTATAATAATTATAAAATTAAAATATTTTTAGTATATCTCCATTTTTTGATGTCTATACATGTTTCGTTACCTGAAATACAAGCAAATGTACCCCCCCAACCAGTTGTTGAAACGGGAGACACGAACCTGGCCCGCACCAGAAAAACGACGTTATACTATAATTGAAAATAATTAGACAGAAAAGAAAATTCGATAAAAACGCCGGATTATTAAGTCAAAATTGAGTGAATAGTGTTAGGACGATTGTTGAAGAAGAGAAGAAAAAGCAAAAAGGGGGAGGAAAAATATCAGATTTGAAGCAACAGAAAAATGAAGTTAAAAAAATCGAAAAACGGCAAATAATCGAATCCGGAATTTGCTGAAAGCACGAGTTAAGAAAAGACAAAAGCTTGTTGCAGGCTAGCGGAGCATTTTAAGGCAATCGAAAGATATACGAAAATGTTCAATGTTTGCCGGATATTGATCGGCATCAGAAGCGTATTTATCTTCGAATTGACATGATCAAGGGCCAATTTTTGCGGTCAGGCTCGTTGTTCACTCGGATATATTGAAGTCGATAAAACAGCACTTCTCCGTTTTATGCGCGAAGAGGCTAAAGGACCATATGGTGGAGGTAAAGCAACGCGACTGCTTTATAGGGGCATTTGTCTCGTTACCGAAAATTTGTGAGACACGAAAAATTGCGGCGGGGGAGGTATCCGTTATAGCCGAACAAATTTTGATAGTGAAAAATGACAGAGCAGCTCCGGAAACGTTCGGTTTTTAATAGAACGCTTCCAAAAACATATCAAAAGGCAAGGCGAGAGTAACTCAGGGAAAGATTGAATGCTAACGTACTTCAACCGGTACAGTCAGGGGGCTGTTCCAGCCTTCCGGAGGGGTAGGAATAGGGCTTGATTTTTTGACGATTTGCAAGGCCAGATTATCAATTGCAGCGTCACCCGATGAACGTGAGGTTCGCGCACTGGTTATATTGCCTTTCTGGTCAAAATTGAAAGTGACATAGGTTGTCGACCGGCTCGATGCTTTTGGCTTTGTAGTACGTGAAGCAATGAGCGCGATACGCCGCTGAACTTTATTCTGCCACGATGAAACAAGTCGTCCATTGCCGCCAAACACACGATTGGTCGTGGGGGCCGCATATGTTGGCCCTTTCTTTGCAACAATTTCCGGGCCGGACGCTTTTTGCGTTACATCGGCTTTTTTAACGTCTTTTTTCGGTTCGGCTTTACGTGTTTCAGGCTTCGGTTTTTTTACTTCCTTTTTCGGTTCGGGCTTTTTGACTTCTTCCACCATTTCGGATTTTTGTGGTTCGGGTTCAGGCTTTTCCTCTTCTTCCTTAGGCTCTTCTTTTTCCTCTTCCTCTTCCTTTTCCTGCACCGTTTCTTCTTTGATAACCTCGGAAATGTTTTCCACATCGGGAGCCATAGGTTCTTCGGCAAAGTCGATCATGATCGCTTCTTGTCCGCCTCTTACGACATTGGGGTCTCCACGCATGGCCATCGCCCAATAGATCAACCCCGCATAGATAGCGAGAACAATAATAGTAACTCCCACCCAAAGCAGAAAGTTATCCGATTCATGTGTATCAAAATTCGTCATTTATACGCTGTGCCTGAAACTATACGCTTTACCCGAAAGCTCGAAGTCAAACCGCTTTGAGCCCAAATTTTATGTAACCCGAACAACAAAATCGTTATTCAACAATTTGATTATTGTCATCCTCAAATTGCCAAGTTGCTCGACTTTTCATCATTCTTATAACCTCGCCACAGTTCAACAGCTCGTTTTATACATGGCCCGCAGTCCGGCTCAATCAATACACTATTGTTCATCTCTTTTTCTTTCGAAACAAAATCAAAAAACTGCTCCGGATCGTTCCAGACATTCATGTTGCTTTGCTTCAAGCAATTTCATTTTCCGAATTTGCTTCAGATAGTTTAAGAGAAGTCATTCTAATTCCCGATTTTTTCACTTTCCCATTTGCCGATAGCTCAAAAAACGGGCATTTGGAAAAAATGCAAAAAATACATGATATTTTTTATCAACTTAAATATTTTGTAATCCTTGTCAAGAGA
>CAMLLT010000031.1 GCA_946480935.1 uncultured Bartonella sp.
CCAATAAACATGATATCTATCTGCATGACACCCCCAATAAAGCGGCATTTTCACGCGATATTCGCGCTCTCAGCCATGGTTGTGTGCGGCTTGAATATCCTCGCGAAATGGCAGCAGCGGTACTGGGAAAAAATGTTGATGATCTGAGACCTTTTTTCGCAAAAGGTGAAAGAAGTGTGTCGCTCGGTCAACCGGTTCCGGTCTATCTTGCTTATTTTACTGCCTGGCCTGATCTTAAAACCGGTAGGATAAACTATTATGACGATGTTTATAGTCGTGACGCGTTGATGGCCGGTGCAACAGAAAAAACCGATTCCGTCAGACAGCAAAATATGTAGAACCGGAATAGTTAGACAACACGTTCGGCGATTATTTCGGGATAGTTGATCAGGACTTGTTTTCTGAGGATAGAGTTGCAGTCGGCAGCTATCTTCAAAAAATTCCACGATCTCGTTGTTAACCGAGCGGCATTGGCTATCAGCTTGCCGGTATTGTTTTGAGAATTCCCGTCCGATCACGCGATCAGCTACTCTTTCAGTAAATTTGGCTCGACAGTGACCGTTCAAATTGTGCCATTGCCTGCCGATAAGTAGATATTGGCGGATAAGCAGAAACAGTTCAGCTCTTTAAAATATTGATGATAATATCAATAGTGTCCGGATAGGTTTAAAACAATTGTGCTTTTTGGCGTGTGAAAAGGGCACTGAAAAAATTGATGTTATGGAGCGATGTCTATTGAATTGTAGTCAATTATTTCCATGAAAAGAATCGGGAATTTCACGAAAGCGGTTGGAGCGTTCTACCGATAAAAGACGGGCAAGGTTTTGAATGTGCACAATCGCGGTCATTGATCAGACGGATAATCAAATCGTCAAATATTGATAAGAGGCGAGGGCAAATTGATAAAAAGGTGAAGAAAATTACCAGAATGATAAAGGCAATTTGGCCTGTTGATTAAAAATCAGCTAATTTTGACCTGCTCATTAGAGATTAGCTAATAAAAAAGCCGCTCTCCCGGGGAAAGCGGCTCTTTCAATTGAAAAAAATCAATTACTTGATTTTTGTTTCTTTGAACTCGACATGCTTTTTTGCAATCGGGTCATATTTACGTTTTGTCATTTTCTCTGTCATGGTGCGGCTATTTTTCTTGGTAACATAGAAAAAACCGGTATCTGCAGTCGACAAAAGCTTAATTTTAATGGATGCTGCTTTAGCCATAATAAGGATCCTGTTCCTAAAAATAAAACGACCACCTTCAAACCGGATATATCATTCCGGTTCACGTGGATTTTGCCGCGACACTAAGGATGTTGTACAAAAAGTCAAGAGCGGATTAGCTTTAACACAACTCTTGAGACCACTAAAATGATATAAAGTCCGAAAAATGTGGCCATTGTGTTCGAAAAGCCGAAAGGTGGAAACAGATCCATCGCTTTTCCGATTGCCGTTGGTCCAACAAGCATCCCGATGCCATAGCAAAAAATAAAGGCGGAATTGGCTGCAGCAAGTTCGAATCCCTTAAGGCGTGCTCCGAGTTGCGCCAAACCTATTGTATAGAGGCCAGCCGAAACTCCCCCCAAAATAAAAAGATCAAGAATAAGCAGCCATTTGACCTCTGCAATCCAGGGAATCAATAGAGTTCCTATCAAGCCGATGATTGCACAGCCCATCAAGGGATAGCGTCTGTCCGTAACAAAATCGCTGATAATGCCTATCGGTATAAGCAGCAGAACATTTCCCAATGCAAGTATGGACATGAATTTAGCAGCTTCACTCTCGCTATAGCCAAGATTTAGACTGAAGGGGGTAATAAGCGTCAATGCGCCCATTTGTATTGCACCGTAAACCAGTACGGCCATCGTTGAACTTGGCACAGCAAAAATATAGCGGATAAAAGCAACGTGGTCGCTATCCTTGAATGTCGGGCTTAAATTCCAGGCAATAACAATCGGAATTGCTGCCAGAGCAATCAGAATACAGGCCGCGCCGAATGGAGTAAAACCCTGACTTCCTACATGGGCAAGAAGGGTAGGGCCGATAGTAAAACCAAGCCCGAGTGTAATCGCATATATCGCAAGAATCGTGCCGCGCTTAGCTGGTGGAGCCGAGCTATTTACCCAAAATTCGGAAAGGATAAACATCACCGTAATGGCAAAATGTAAGGTGAAGCGCAAAACGAACCAGATAAAAATCGATTCGAAATAATAAAATCCTAAAAAGCTTGCACATCCAACGCCCATCATTGTCAGTATGGAACGGGCGACACCGAGTTTTTTAGCAATTCGTGCTGTAAAAACGGCGGCAATAATTGTTGCAATTCCCCCCACAGTTCCGCTGTAACCTATCACGCTACTGGAAAAACCCCGGGCAGCCATGAGAATGGAAATAAGTTGAGTCCCGAGCCCCAATGCCATACCCACTGCACCAATTGTAGCAGTGGCAGCAAATATTGCGCGCCATGGCTTCAAATTCTGTGAGGGACGGTCAGGCTGCATGATAGGATAACTGGTTATCTCTTATAAAAATCAGGAAAAGGAAAGCGTTATCTTTTAAAATCGCTTGGGATGCTAGAATAAGACAAATTAATCCTTCTTTGTTTTTTACGAGTTTATTTGCACAATTAAAATGATGGTCAAATTAACTACTCTGTTTGTTCAAGTCAATTTTCGGGGTATTTGATGATTAACTGTTGCCACAATGATCACGCTTTAATCTTTGTTAATTGATTTAAACCAAGATTTGATAATTTTTCAGTTCGTTAGGAAAAACCGCCGGTCACTGAATAAACCCCTCATTGCTTTACGTTCTGCTTTTTCGCGCCGAACGGTTAAAACGGCGTGCGCCTGTTCTGGTTTTATGATGAGATACGGGCGAAAACGCCATTGGTCGCGGAGTGCTCAACATCTCGAAGCGTAACGCGCCGGCAATTGGCTGGGCTTCGACAAGACGCACATGGACGCTGTCACCCAATTGGTAGCCTTTATGGCTCTTTTCGCCAATCAAAGCGTGTCTGGCTTCATCAAAAATATAATAGTCAGTCGCCAGAGTTGAAATGGGCGTGAAGCCATCGGCACCGAGACGGTCAAGCGATATGAATAAACCGGATTTTGTTACACCGGCGATACGACCGGTGAATTCAGCACCTAACTTATCGACAAGAAAATGAGCAACCAGGCGATCTATTGTTTCCCGTTCTGCGGCCATTGCACGCCGCTCGGTGAGAGAAATTGCAACAGCAATTTCATCAAGATTCTTTTCTTCTTCATCTGTTAAACCATCATTACCGAACTTCAATGAACGGATGAGAGCACGGTGGACAGTCAGGTCCGCATAACGGCGAATGGGAGACGTAAAATGTGCATAATTACGTAAATTCAGCCCGAAATGACCTATATTTTCGGGAGCATATTCCGCTTGGGATTGTGTACGCAAAACCACTTGATTGACGAGCTCTTGCTGGTCTGTATCTTCTACGTGCTCGAGGATTTTGTTGAAGCGTTCTGGTGTCAGTTCGGTGCTTCGGGAGAGCGATAAACCAAGTGAATGCAAAAATTCGCGCAATCCTTCCTGCTTTGCAAGCGAAGGTTGGTCGTGAATACGGTAGATCAGAGGCTGGTGCTTGGATTTGAGAGTTTCAGCGGCCGAGACATTGGCTTGAATCATAAATTCTTCAATGAGTTTATGGGCATCAAGGCGTGGCGGAACAACCACATCTTTGATGCGGCCGTTTTCATCAAGAATAATTTTCCGTTCAGGAAGATCGAGTTCCAGCGGCTGTCGTTTGTCGCGCGCCTTTTTTAATGCATCATAGGCTGCCCAAAGAGGCTTTAAAACATTTTCAACTATCGGAGACGTCTTTTCATCCGGCTTTCCGTCTATTGCTTTTTGTGTCTGCACATAAGAGAGTTTTGCCGCAGAACGCATCATGACACGGTGAAAACTATGGCTTCGTTTTTTTCCCTGATCATCAAAAATCATGCGTACCGCAATAGCCGGACGGTCTTCTCCTTCTCGCAACGAACATAGATTGTTCGAAATGCGTTCCGGCAACATTGGCACAACGCGATCGGGAAAATAAACCGAATTGCCGCGTTTCAGTGCTTCTTTATCGAGTGCACTATCAGGCCGGACGTAATAGCCGACATCGGCAATCGCGACTACAACAATAAAACCACCTTTATTGTCCTCGCTAGTATCCATTTCGGCATAAACTGCATCATCGTGATCTTTTGCATCTTCCGGATCAATGGTAACGAGCGGGAGATCGCGCCAATCTTCACGATTGTCCATCGTAGCAGGTTTGGCAGCTTCTGCCTCTGCAAGCACACGTTCGGGAAAAATATAAGGGATATCATGCGAGATAATCGCAATCATTGACAAGGCTTTTTCGCTATCGATACTGCCCAGAACTGCAGTTACTTTTCCGCGCTTTAAACCGTAATGCTTGTCACGCCCGATTTCGACCTCCACGAGATCACCGGATTTTGCTTCACTATCCGGTGGCAAATCGACAGCAATTTCGGAAGCTTTCCGGTCGATTGGCTCCAAACGCCATTTACCTTTGCCAATATCACGAAGAACTCCCATTGTAGTGAGTTCCTGTTTATCGATTTTTTTGATCGCACGAGCGGTATAAGCGGGGCCATCTTTTCTTTTGTTACGAAAAATTTTGGCTAGAACTCTGTCTCCTACGCCAATAGCCGGTCCCTTTGTATGCTTTGCCGGATGGAGTGAGACAATGGGCGCATCTTCGCCATCCCAATCGCTCGGAAAGGCAATAAAACCGCCGTCACGATCGCGGCCTTTAATATCGATAAGCGTAACAGGCGGCAGAGTGTGTTTGGGAACTAATTTGTTACGCTGTTTGGCAACAACTCCCTCTGCTTTGAGTTCACGCAGAAGATCTTTTAGCCAAATTCGCGCATCCCCCTTGAGGTTGAAAGCTTTGGCCAGTTCCCGCTTTCCCGACAAATTCGGGTTTTCCCGAATGAAAGAGAGAATATCATCCTTTGTAGGGAGATGAGAACTTTTCCGGTTAACGTCGGGATGTTGTTTCATAGCTTGTTTTCCATCCCGCCGTTTGACGGGTTATTCACCTTTTTTGGAGTTTGTCTTTTTGCTTGCTTCAGTTTTTGCTGTCGTTTTTTTTGTGGCAGTCTTTTTTGAGGTAGTCTTTTTTGTCGTTCCAGCTTTTGCTTGTGACTTCTTTACAGCACCTTTACGGCCATTTTTGGGAGAAGCTGCTTTTTGTGCAATCAGTTCCAAAGCTTCAGCCAAGGTCACAGATGCCGGATCTTTGCCCTTTGGCAGCGTCGCATTGATTTTTCCCCAATTGACATACGGCCCATAGCGCCCGTCACGTACAGTTACCTCTCCACCTTCCGGATGTTCTCCGAGTGTTGCCAGAGCTTTAGGTGTGGAACCCCGGCGAGATCCGCCACGCGCCTGTTTTTCCGCCAGAACAGTAACAGCCCGATTGATGCCGATGTCAAACACTTCTTCGGGTGTTTCAAGGTTGGCATATTGTCCGTCACAGGAAACGTAAGGCCCATATCGTCCAATTGCGGCAATAATCGGCTTACCATTTTCGGGATGGATACCAACTTCTCTTGGCAAGGATAAGAGTGCCAGAGCTTTTTCCAAATTGACTTCGTTTGGTGTCCAGCTTTTTGGCAGACCGGCTCGTTTCACTTCCTCGCCATGTTTACACTCGACATAGGGGCCGAACCGTCCGGTTTTGAGTGTAACATCCTCTCCAGTGTCGGGATCTTTTCCAAGTATCGTCGGTCCATCAGTTTGAGCGTTTTCACCGTTGGACGTTTCTTCACTGCCCAATTGCCTTGTATATTTACATTCGGGATAATTCGAGCAGCCGACAAATGCGCCGTAACGACCCAGTTTGAGTGATAGGCGACCCTCATGGCAAAGCGGACAGGAGCGTGGATCACTGCCATCTTCCCGAGGCGGAAATGCAAGCGGAGCAAGTGCATCATTCAATACATCAAGGACATTGCTTACCCGCAATTCTTTAATGTCGGCAACCGAGGCATTAAAAGCGTCCCAGAATTCGCGCAAAACGTCTTTCCATGAAAGTTTGCCATCGGAAATCAAATCCAGCTTTTCTTCAAGATCGGCAGTGAAATCATATTCTACATAGCGGTTGAAGAAATTTTCAAGGAAAGCTGTAACAATACGCCCTTTGGCTTGCGGGATAAGCTTACGTTTCTCGATCGTGACATAGTCACGGTCACGTAATGTTCCGAGCGTAGAGGCATAGGTTGACGGGCGACCAATTCCCAGTTCTTCCAACTTTTTAATAAGCGTTGCTTCTGTGTATCGGGCAGGAGGCTCGGTTGTGTGTTTCAGAGCTTCAATGGAAACTTTTTTCAGCTTTTCGTCTGCTACCATTTCCGGAAGACGTACGGACTCATCACCATCAGCCGTATCATCATCTTTTTGATCAAGATAAGCTGCTATGAAACCGTCAAATTTTATCACAGACCCGACGGCTCTCAAATTTGCACGATCAGAACCTTTGATAGCTTCGATCTCGACAGTTGTCCTTTCGATATCGGCAGGTTTCATCTGGCTTGCAATTGCTCTTTTCCATACGAGTTCATAAAGCTTGAATTGATCACTATCGAGATATTTCCTGATATCTTCAGGTTTTCTTTTGAAATCTGTCGGGCGAATGGCTTCGTGAGCTTCTTGGGCATTTTTCGCCTTGGTAGAATAAAAACGTGGCTTTTCAGGCACATAATTTCCGCCGAAAGTATCCTGAATTGCTTTTCTTGCAGCATCAATTGCTTCCGGTGCGATTTGAACACCGTCAGTACGCATATAGGTGATAAGACCGGTTGTCTCTCCACCTATATCAATTCCTTCATAGAGCTTTTGGGCAACCTGCATTGTGCGTGAAGCCGAAAAGCCAAGTTTCGAGGAAGCAGCTTGTTGTAGCGTTGACGTTGTAAAGGGGGGAACCGGATTACGCTTTGTCGGCTTTGATTCGACACTTAGGGTGCGATAGTCGGCACCATCCAGCATGCTGCGAATGGTTTCAGCTTGTTGTTCGCTCTTTATATCAAGTTTCGCGAGCTTTTTCTGATTGAATGCCGTTAATCTTGCCATGAAACTTTCATCAGCTTTTGTGGCAAGTTTGGCTTCTATTGACCAATAATCTTCGCGCTTGAAGTGTTCAATTTCCGACTCACGGTCGCAAACAAGACGCAATGCAACCGACTGTACCCGACCGGCAGAACGCGCTCCCGGCAGTTTTCTCCAAAGCACGGGCGATAACGTAAAACCTACGAGATAATCGAGTGCGCGTCTTGCCATATATGCATCAACCAGCGGAATATCGATATCACGCGGGTGCTTCATTGCCTCCAGAACGGCATGTTTTGTAATGGCGTTAAAGACGACCCGTTTTACGGGTTTGTCCTTTAATAATTTTTTATGCTGCAAAACATCGAGAACATGCCACGAAATGGCTTCACCTTCGCGGTCAGGGTCAGTTGCCAGAATAAGACCATCGGCATCTTTCAAAGCTTTTGAAATTTCAGCCAGACGTTTGGCGCCTGTCGAGCTGGTGTCCCACTTCATCGCAAAATCCTGATCCGGCAATACCGATCCGTCTTTTGCCGGTAAATCACGCACATGCCCGAAAGATGCCAGAACTTTATAATCGGGTCCTAGATATTTATTGATCGTTTTAGCTTTTGCCGGCGATTCGACTACGACAACATCCATAATGATATCCGCTTCCCTGAACCAATGATTTTTATCTCCTCTCAATTGACCGGCTTGATCGCATTGGTCAAGGCTAAATGAAAAAAAAACACACATGCAACTAAAGATTGCATGAGGAAAAAGTACACGTTATTATAATTAAGCTAACTAACTATTATTAAAAATAATGCGTTGACCATGAAAATTTTTACGTCGGCTCCATAACACTAAAACGTAGGGAGAATTAACGTAACGAGGAGAAGTTACATGTCTCTAGAACGCTTGAAAATCATAGGCTATATAACTGATATGTCTAAACAAATGAACGAAATGGCAACGAATGTCGATTCGCCGTTTCTGGCATTCTTGTTAGACATGGTCGCCAAAGAAGGACAAAATATTTTAAAAAATAACGATTCTAGTCAGGAAAATCAGTGACAGCAAGTGAAACCATGCCGCCACTGTGACGGACAAGTTTTCCCGCCAGATCCAATTCAATCAGAATGAGATAGATTTGGTCAATCGGGACTTCGGATGCGAGACTGAGCGTCTCCAGATCAATCGGCGTTGTAGAAAGCGCACTTAATACAGCGTCACGGTCCTTATCTATTCTGTCAATTGCATTGTTATCTAAAACCGGTTTTTGCGGAAACTCTGTAAAGTTTTCATCGAACCCGCCGAATATTTCACCTTGCCTATTATCTTGTGACGGAGATAAAGGGCTGAGTGTTTCTGCGATGTCTTCCGGACGCGTGACAAGCAATGCACCTTCTTTAATGAGATTATTTGTGCCTTGTGCTCGCGGATCTAATGGCGACCCTGGTATGGCAAAAACAATGCGTCCCATTTCTGCGGACAAGCGGGCGGTAATCAGGGAACCTGAACGATTTGCGGCTTCGCATACCAGAAGTCCAAGTGACAGTCCGGCAATGATTCTGTTGCGTCGGGGAAAATCCTGAGCTCTGGGTTGTGTTCCAATGGGCATTTCGCTGATAATCGCCCCGCCTTTATCCAATAAGGCGAAATACAACTCTTTATTTTCCGGCGGATATATATGGTCAATTCCACCGGCCATCACCGCAATTGTTCCGGTATCAATGCTCGCATAGTGGGCGGCTGTATCAATGCCGCGGGCTAAACCCGAAATTGTTGTGAAACCCATTTCCCCCAACTGATGGGCAAATAGTGTTGTCAGTTTTTTTCCACCGGCCGATGCATTCCGCGAGCCGACGATGCCCACAGAGGGAGAAAAAAAACGATCACAATTTCCTTTTACCAAAATGAGAGGGGGAGGCGTTTCGATTGCACGCAAATAAGGAGGATAATCGGGTTCACCCAAACCGATAAAACGCGCACCTATTTTTTGGGCAAGTTCAAGTTCGCGTTCTGCATCTTCACGACTGGCGATCCTGATGGGCTTTCCTCTGCCCCCTTTGGAACTCAGTTCCGGAAGTGCACTGAGCGCCGCACTTGCCGAACCGAAATGTTCGATAAGATCAATGAACGTAACAGCTCCCACATTTTCACTTCGTATCAATTGCAGCCAATGGAGGCGCTGCATATCGGTAAGGGGAATCCCTTTACGTTTTTCCATCTGAATTGCAACTTCCCGCTATTTTTTCCCGCTATGTTTTTGTCCCACTATGTTTTTTTAGAACCGATTTTGCTTTCTGTACCAGTCATTAAACGCCGGATATTGCTGTGATGTTTCAAAATAACGATTAAACTCATTACCGAAAGAACAATAGCAAAGAGTTTTTGCGAAGGGGTGTCCATGAAAAGTATGATGAAAACCGGAACAAGAATGACTGCAAAAAGCGCAGAGAGTGAAGAATAACGGGTAATAAACGCGGTAAGCAGCCAAACGCAGATAAACACCAGTGCAGCAGGTGGGAAAAATCCCAAACAAACGCCGAGATAGGTTGCTACACCTTTACCACCCTTGAATTTAAGCCAGATTGGATAGATGTGACCTATAAAGGCTGCAAAACCACCCAAGGCAATAACAACAATATTGTTATAATCCAATGACGATAAGAAAGCGGCAATATAAACCGCAAGAGTGCCTTTAAACATGTCGCATAAAAGCGTCAGCAATGCGATTTTCTTGTTACCGGTGCGTAAAACATTCGTAGCACCAATATTGCCCGAACCGATTTTACGGACGTCTCCAAGGCCTGCCAATCGGGTGAATAACAGTCCGAAGGGAATGGAGCCAACGAGATAACATATAATCAATGTCAACCATGAGACCATTTTGGGAGATAAACCGATATCGGCCATGGAGTTACCCTTTTTTCAGTTTTGCCGTTCAATTCAAGAGTTCTGATATTGGTATATCATTTTTCCCGACACGTAGGTTTTTAGCACATGTCCTTGAAAACGTGCATTTTCGAACGGCGTATTTTTCGAACGCGAATGCAGCATATCAAGAGTCAAAACCCAAGGTTCGTCGAGGTCAACCAATATGAAATCGGCAGCTTTTCCGGGTTTCAGACTGCCCGCGTCGATTTCCAGAATCTTTGCAGGATTGGTAGAGAGCAAAGCGGCAATTTTTAAAAGTGATAATGATTGGTCATGGTAGAGTCGCAAAGCGGCCGCAAGTAAAGTTTCCATACCCACAGCACCGGCTTCTGCATCTTCGAAGGGTAAACGTTTTGTATCGGCACCTTGAGGATCATGGCTTGACACAATCAGATCGATCGTTCCATCGCGGACAGCTTCAATCATGGCATGGCGATCATCTTCTGATCTGAGCGGCGGTGAAAGACGGAAAAATGTCCGATATTCGCCAATGTCATTTTCATTCAATGTCAGATTATTGATTGATACTCCGGCCGTTACATTATGCAATTTTTGTTTTGCCTGACGCATGGCATCTGCCGACATCGCGATGGACAACTCGGCTGCATGATAACGGCACCCCGTCAAGGCGGCCAGACGCAAATCTCGTTCCAAAGGAATGACTTCCGCCTCTTTGGGAATACCCGCAAGGCCAAGCCAGCTTGAAAGCAAACCCTCGTTCATTACGCCGTTACCGGTTAGCCATTTATCCTGTGTTTCATGAATAATGAGCGCATCGAAGTCATGCGCATAAGTCATGGCACGTCTGAGAACCAAAGAATTTTCGATTGTTTTATGTCCGTCAGTAAAAGCGATGGCGCCAGATTCTTTCAGCAGACCGAATTCAGTCATTTCCTGACCATCCAGTTGCTTGGTAATTGCCGCCGAAGGATAAACATGAACGCAGGCATTATCGCGAGCGGTCTGCTTTACAAATTCGACAAGCGCGACGTCGTCAATAACCGGATGGGTGTCTGGCATCATAACAAAAGACGTAACGCCACCTGCAGCAGCGGAATTGCTTGCAGAACGGATCGTCTCACGATGTTCGTTACCGGGTTCACCTACGTAAACGCGGGCATCAACCAGTCCTGGCAGGATTGCCTTTCCTTGGGCATCAAAAACCTCGGCTCCTTCAGGCATTCCCTGATTTTGAGCTGAAGCGCCACAAGCTTTTATAATACCATCAACGACGATGAGCGTTCCTATTTCGTCTTTGTCGCATGAAGGATCAACGATACGAGCATTTTTGTAAACGATCGACTGTGTCATTGATTTTCTCCTTCGCTGCGACGCGGATCCAAAAGAGCCTCGATAACAGCCATTCTGACAGCAACTCCCATTTCAACTTGTGTGTGGATAACACTTTGCGGACCATCAGCGATGTCGGATGCAATTTCTACTCCGCGATTGATCGGTCCGGGATGCATAACAATACAATCTTTTTTCGCCAGTCTAAGTTTTTGTTTATCAAGTCCGAAAAAGCGGAAATATTCTCTAACGGAAGGAATAAACGCCCCTGACATACGTTCGCGTTGCAGACGAAGCATCATAATCACGTCCGCATCTTTTATCCCCTCCTGCATGTTTGTAAAAACATCCACGCTCATATCGTCTATTCCATATGGAAGAAGCGTTGTGGGAGCAACAGCACGCACACGAGCCCCGAGCGCATTGAGACTAAGAATATTGGAGCGGGCCACACGCGAATGCAAAATGTCGCCACAGATGGCCACAGTCAAACCATCGATTCGTCCTTTTGCACGCCGGATTGTAAGAGCGTCAAGCAATGCCTGTGTGGGATGTTCATGGGCGCCGTCGCCGGCATTGACTACCGAGCAACTCACTTTTTGTGCAAGCAATGCCGCTGCACCGCCGGATTTATGCCGGATGACGAGAATATCAGGGTGCATGGCATTCAAAGTCATTGCTGTATCAATAAGCGTTTCGCCCTTTTTTACAGATGAATGGCTCACTGCCATATTCATCACATCGGCTCCGAGCCTTTTTCCTGCGAGTTCGAATGAGGATTGTGTGCGAGTCGAATTTTCAAAAAAAAGATTAATTTGTGTTCGCCCGCGCATGGACGTTTTTTTCTTGTCAAGTTGTCGCGATATTGCGACATTGGCATCAGCACGATCGATCAATGTTGTCAGGTCGCGCGCAGTCAGGCCTTTAATGCCCAAAAGATGACGGTGGGGAAAAATGGGGAAAGAAGTTGTTTGTGTCATGATGAAAATTTCCTGAAGAAACTGACTGACACTACAACAAGGCTTGCTTTTTATGCAATGTCTGTTTTAACCGCACGAGAACTAAATGTGTTTATATGGACTGATCTATATATTTGACTTGAAATGAAATTCGGGAAAAAATTGTGAGCACTTTGCCTAATCAGAATATGATGCGAAAAAATGCGTTTTTGGACGATGCGGTTTTGTTCCGTTTTTCGTCGCTTTTACCGACTCCGCTGCTGGCGGGTTTCGAGGAAATCGGTGCATTTGTTGCCAGCCGTGAGGCGCAAGATCTTGCAAGGCTGGCCAATATCCATCGTCCGATATTGAGACGGGAAAACGAATGGGGTGATGGTATACAACAACTGGAAACGCATCCTGCTTATCACGCATTGCTGCGCCGCTCACGTCAGGCAGGGCTTTGTTCTTCGTTGTGGGAAAATGGACCGGCTGAAAATGGTGTTCGCTACCAATCACGCGCCATCAGACTTTTTCTGATGGCCGGTCTTGAAACCGGACATTTGAATGAAATTACATCAACAAGCGCCGGTATTTCCGCTTTAATTGGCGAATCCGATCTATTTGCCAAATGGCAAAATGCTCTATTATCGCGTCAACACGATTATTCTTCTCGCCCTGTTTCCGTAAAACGGTCGGCAATACTGACTTTTGCATGTGAAGATGTAACGAATAACTTGCAAAATATCCCGCATGTTGCAACTGCAACGCGTATCTCCTTCGACTCGGCGAATGGACGTGATCTTTATCGAATTGATGCAGTTAAGCAGTCGGTTTTAAATCCGATGTCGGACGGCTATTTTGTAACGGCTGAAGTAGGCGGCCAGAAATGTTGCTTTTTTATTTCCCGGTTCCTCGACAATGGCACTTTGAACGGAGATATGTCAGTAGACTTTCTTACCCATCGCGCCGGTGAATGTTCTGCCCCTGAAGGCCAAGTTACTTTTCACGACAGCCTTGGCTGGCTGATTGGTAAAATCGGTGAGGGAGATAAGGTTTTAAGAGATGTCGAAACGATGACACGTTTTGACCAAGCAGTTATTTCGGCTGGTGTATTAAGAGCCGCGTTGCAAAGCGGCATACAGTTTTTCCGGCGCTTCAATCCAAGACAGGTTTTGCCGCCTTTGACCGAACGGGTTTTTGCCGATTTGGCACTTGATGTCGTCGCTTCGCAATGTTTGGTGATGAGGCTTGCTCGTGCTTTTGATAATGCTGCATCAAATAGGGGGGAAGCTGCTTTTGCCCGTATCATGACGCCGATTGTGGCGATCCATATCAACGAATTGGTTGTTCCGGTCATCGGCGAAATTATCGCACAAATGGGTGCGCAGGCATTTATGTTTGATAGCCGCATGGCGAGAATGCTTATTGATGCTCCAATGCGCACGATAAAAGGAAACGGTGGAAACGATATTGTCGTTGACACAATCCGTTTAGGTGAAAGGGCACCAGGACTTTTCCAAGGACTGCTTGACCAGATCGGTCGTGATATTGGCGCTGCCGGCCCCAAAACCGTTGAAATATTACATGCAGCAGCTCAAGTTGCCATTAGCGACATTGGTGCCGGACGACTATTTATCGAACAAATGGCTTATGCGGGTGCTGCTGCTGCCTTGCAACAAGCAGAGATGCCCCATATCACCGCCGCCTATATTGAAAGTCGCCTTGGCGGGCAATGGCGTTCGTCTTACGGGATGCTGAGTGCGCGTCATCATGCCGGACATATATTGGATACGCTTTATCCCGCCGTTTGAGATAAAGTTTTATTCTGCATTTCGAGCTAAACTTTGAAGCCTGTCGAGTGCTCCTTGTAAAATAAAAGCGGCAGCTGCAGAATCAATTCTGTCGGCACGTTTTGCACGCGACACATCCATTTCGAGAAGCCCCCGTTCCGCGGCCACTGTTGATAGCCGCTCGTCCCAGAACACAAAAGGAATCGGCGTCAAACTGTTCATATTATGGACAAAAGCACGCGTTGCCTGAACGCGTGGGCCACTTGTGCCATCCATGTTTTTTGGAAGGCCGATAATTGCAACGCCAATGTTTTCTTCGAGAAAAATTTTCAGAAGTTCACGAGCGTCCATAGAGAATTTTTTGCGTTTCAATACAGGCCGAGGGGTGGCAAAACGCCAACCGAGATCGGATACAGCGATGCCTATCGTTTTTGTCCCCAAATCAAGGCCTATAATATTTTTGTCCTTAAGACAGAGATCAGGAATTTCAGTAATATCTATAACCGGCATTGAGGGTCGCCTTTATCAAATATCCCGCTCAAACAAGCAGGTACTTGGCATTTTAGGATTTTGCGTTCAATATACGGTAAAAGATGGAACTTCCAATAAAAAACAAGGGTAGTGGCATGAAAATCACATGGCTCGGGCACGCAGCCTTTCGCGTCGAAGTTGGCAAAGCGGTTATTCTTATAGATCCTTTTTTGACCGGTAGTCCGGCTGCAAAAGACCTGGATATCAAAAAGGCCGTCGAAGGTGTAACCCATATAGCCCTCACTCATGGTCATAGTGATCATGTCGGAGATACAATTGCTATTGCAAAGGAAAAAAATGTACCGGTAACGGCAAATGCCGATCTCGCAGCATGGCTTCAATCGCAAGGTGTGAAAAACGTCGTTCCCGGTAATTCAGGCGGTACACAGGCACATGACGGTTATAGCATCACTTTTGTCAATGCCATTCATTCATCTGCCATGCTCACCGAAAACGGTATTTCGCAATGTCTTGGCAATCCGAACGGGCTGGTATTTCATTTCAACAATGCGCCGACACTCTATCATATGGGCGACACAGATATTTTTTCCGATATGCAGTTGATTAACGAATTGCATGAACCGGAAATCGGCATTGTGCCGGTTGGCGATTTCTTCACAATGGGGGGAGCCGTTGCGGCGCTCGCATGTCAGCGCTATTTCCATTTCAAAACAGCTATACCTTGCCACTGGGGTACTTTTCCGGTTCTTGATCAGACGCCGGAACGTTTTGTTAGAGGCATGAAAGGAACAAAAACGACCGTGGCATTACCAAAAGTCGGTGAAACGCTCAATTTCTGAGCGTCTTTTCTTGCTCTTGGAGGCTTCGACCTGTATAGCATCTTTAGAGAAAATGTCTTTCATACGGGATTTACCTAATGTCTGTAGATATTAAAACGGTCAAA
>CAMLLT010000032.1 GCA_946480935.1 uncultured Bartonella sp.
CTGCCGGAAGTAAAATGGGCAAGATCAAGATGTTCAGTCAGAGTCTGGACTTGGTCGGCGTCCGGAAGCAAAGATAATGCGCGTTTAGCAACAGCTTCTGCCGGGTCTATCCAGTCAACCGGCCACTTCGCATTTTTGCGGAACAGATTGACCAGAAATGGATAATGTGTACAAGCAAGCACAACGATATCGGTGTGATGGCCGTCGTTCTCGACAAAACAGGGCTCTATTTCTTTTTTCAATGCTGCATCATCAACCTGTTTTCTTCTCAAATAATCTTCCGCAAAACCGGCTAATTTGGCGCTTCCTACGAGTCTGACGTGGCACTTGGACGCAAAAGAGGAAATGAGTTCATGTGTATAGGCCCGTTTGACGGTTCCCGGTGTAGCAAGAACCGATATCAAGCCTGAACGCGTTTGCTCGGCGGCAGGTTTTATCGCGGGGACTGTTCCGATAAAAGGCACATCAGGATGGGCACGACGCAAATCCTTTAAAACCAAGGTGGATGCGGTGTTGCAGGCGACGATACAAAGAATCGGATTATAGAGGTTCAATAACTTTGCAAATAGGTCAATAATATGGGATTTGAGCTCATTTTCTTCCCAATTCCCATACGGAAAAGCAGCATCGTCTGCGATATAGATAAATTTTCGATCGGGAATAAAAATACGCGTCTCGCGCAATACTGTAAGCCCGCCGATGCCACTGTCGAAAAACAGTATAGGCCGTTCTATCATTTTAATTACTATTTTCCTTTGTCCGTTTACGATGGTCCGGTGCCCCCGCCCCGCGCGGCAGTTTGGGTGAAAAATGATCGAGAGAAGAAACAACCCCCCTTAACAGGCGTATTTCCGGCTCGCTGAATGCTGCACGCGTGAGAACCGAACGTAAATTCTCTACCATAATCTCTTTACGTTCTTTCGGGCGAAAATATCCGCGAACATCTAACGCCTCTTCCAATTGTTCAAAAAGGCCATAGAGCGTGGCTTTATGCGCCGGCTCCATCTCTTTATTACGAAATGCGGTGTCAGTTTCCCGTTCCAAACCGGATTTCATCCATTCATATGACATGAGCAAAACAGCCTGGGCAATATTCAGAGAAGCGAATGCCGGATTGACAGGGAAAGTTACAATTTCATCAGCCAGACTGATTTCTTCATTATTCAATCCCCACCTTTCCCGACCGAATAGAATGGCAGTACGTTGTCCAGATTTTTCCCTTATCTGCATAGCATCCGCTGCCTCTACTGCGCTCCTTACCGGTTTGAATCCGTCACGTTCACGGGCGGTCGTGGCAAAAACAAAATTTATGTCAGAAATCGCTTCCCGCAAACTATCAAAAACCTGAGCCCCGTTGATGATGTGATCTGCTTTGCTGGCAGTGGCTATAGCTTTCTCGTTTGGAAATTCTTCCCGCGGATTGACAAGCCGCAATTCGGAAAGACCAAAATTCGCCATAGCACGTGCCACCATACCGATATTTTCCGGCAATTGTGGTTCGACAAGTACAATAACGGGACCACCCGTCATATTTTCTCTTTTCCTATCTGTTCCAGCCATTTCACTTCTTCTTTTATTTTTGATGCGTTTTAATGCGTCTTTCACAGAACCTCAACCAAACATTAACCTTGATCTCGAAAAGAACTACAAATTGCCTTTTTCATGCCTAAATCCCGTCATGTTTGCAGATGATATAAATTTTTATTGAACCTGTTGCTATGGGGGTCGAGAAAATGAACATTGAAATTAAAACAACAATCACGTTAACAGCGGTTGCTATTATTACAACAATCATGGTCCTTTGCGCCAATATGACCATTAGCGATGTTCTGGCAATTCTCTAACTTTTTTCAGGATAATTGCCAGTCTGGATATTTATATCCGGTTAAAATTAATCCGTGTCATATTATCGATATCGTTTCACACTACTGATAATATAGTTTTGCCCGACGGATATTTTTTCTCGCAAACGCTGTCCCAGTACTATTTTTGATTTTCTAATTCCTTTTTTGATGTCCTATGAATATTTTTCAATTAAGTTGGCAGCCCTTGTTTATATTCGTCCAACCTGACAAATAACTTGATGACCAAACCTTGAATGCATCAACGATATTTTCTTGCGGTTTGCGTTCAGCATTCCGAACCAACATCGTTTTCTTGGATTTTAACCGGTTTTGCAGGTAGCTGTCGGAAATGACATGAATTTTTCATCGGTAAAAAAGACGTTATCTTTCCTGCCCTCTGCTTTATTGTTCCGATAAATAACGTGCAATCATATCAATCACAGATTATGCTTGTCACGATTTAGTGGTAACATGCTGCTTTGAATTCACCTTCGGTAAGATTAGTATCTACTAATCTCACGAAGGCTTGTTTGAAATAGAAGATCGGAATATCGCTTGGGATATGACATGCAATTAAAGTTGTTCAATGTGCCGGTCATATCAAAAGATAGAAATAGTTAGGCAAATGGTTAGTTACGTCAATTATAAAAATGCACCTGTAAAATACACCGGACAAATCCGTATTTACGATGAAGAAGCCTTCATTGGAATGCGTAAAATTGGCCGCATTGCAGCAGAATGTCTCGATGCACTTGTCGACATCGTCAAACCGGGAGTAACCACTCAGGAAATTGATGATTTTGTGTTCGCATTTGGTGCCGATCGTGATGCTCTGCCTGCCGATCTGAATTATCGTGGTTATAGCAAATCCTGCTGTACATCGATCAATCATGTTGTTTGCCATGGAATTCCTGAAAACAAACAACTTCATGCCGGTGATATTGTGAATGTCGACGTAACATTCATCAAAGACGGGTGGCATGGTGACACCAGTCGTATGTATCCTGTCGGCCCCATAAAAAGAGCTTCAGAGCGTTTACTCGAAGTCACGCACGAATCGCTCATGCGCGGCATTTCGGTAGTCAAACCGGGCGCTACTGTCGGTGACATTGGCGCGGCAATCCAGCGTTACGCCGAATCGGAACGTTGCTCTGTCGTGCGTGATTTTTGCGGTCATGGTGTGGGGCTTATATTCCATGATGCACCGAACATTCTCCATTATGGAAATCCCGGTGAAGGACCGGAATTACGCGAGGGAATGATTTTCACGATTGAACCGATGATCAATCTTGGAAAGCCGGGTGTCAAAATCCTTAATGACGGCTGGACCGCTGTTACCCGTGACAGATCACTTTCTGCACAATATGAGCATACGATGGCGGTCACAAAAGATGGTGTTGAAGTTTTCACTCTTTCACAAAACAATACTTTCTACGTTCCCGTAACAGGTTCATGAGTGGAAACCTCAAATCATGGCCAAGAATCCGGATAAAAATGCGTTTTCCGAAGAAGCGTCCTTTGCGTTAACGCCCGGACTCTCCGGTCGCAAGCCGGATATATCGAAAGATACCTTTATTGCAGAGAACAAGGGTCATCGTGAACGATTGCGCCATCGTTATTTCGAAACAAACGGTGTCGGTTTTCCCGATTATGAATATCTCGAACTCTTGTTATTTCGTTCGATTCCGCGCGCAGATACGAAGCCATTAGCCAAGGCCTTATTGAACCGTTTTGGCAGCCTTGCCGATGTGCTCGGTGCCGATATTTCACTTTTGCAGGAAGTTCACGGATGTGGACCTTCTGTAGCCCGGGATTTAAAAATTCTTGCAGGTATAGCCGAACGTGTAAACCGTGCGGAATTACGCAAACGGGATATTTTTTCATCATGGGATAAGGTTCTTGGCTATTGCAAAGCAGCTATGGCCCATGAAACGAGGGAGCAATTCCGTGTTCTTTTTCTCGATAAGAAAAATGGATTGATTGCTGATGAAATCCAGCAAATCGGCACTATAGATCACACACCTGTCTACCCAAGAGAAGTGGTCAAACGTGCGCTACAACTTTCTGCATCGGCGCTTGTTCTTGTTCACAATCATCCCTCAGGCGACCCCTCGCCTTCTCGCGACGACATCTCGATGACACATATGATCAAAGATGTTGCAAATGCCTTGGGCATAGCAGTTCATGATCATATCATCATTGCACGCAATGGCTATGTGAGCTTTCGCGCAAAGAAACTCCTCTAAGCATAAATGAAAAACGAACCGCTAACGAATGCCAGCGGCTTTATGCAAGAAGGTTATTAGCTTGTGACGATATTAATGATCAACATCTCGACTATTCGTCGAGATCGATATCAAGAATTGCCATAGAAAAATTATACGACAATTCGCCTTCATCCTCGTCACGGTAAATCACCCCGAGAAACTCATCGTCAAGATAGAGCTCACAAGAATCATCTTTACGAGGCCTGGGTTTTACTTGCAGTGACTGGTTTTGAAATTTGCGCTTAAAGTAGCCGTCAAGTTTCTTGATTTCATCAGGCTTCACAGCGATCTCCTAAAAATTGCAATCGTTAAACAAAATGCCAGATAAGCTACAACCCCGCTTCTGTAAAGACACGGGTCTTTCATTTCACTCATTAATTGACTGATCCATGCTTAGTGCCGGTTCATTATCTGCTATTTTTCCAACCACTTTTGCAGGTACACCTGCTACTGTACTATACGCCGCGACTGGTTTTAGAACAACAGAACAAGCTGCAATCTTTGCGCAATCGCCCACCGTTATATTGCCGAGAACTTTTGCACCTGCACCAATCAGAACACCGTGACCGATTTTAGGATGCCGATCGCCCGACTCTTTACCTGTTCCACCCAACGTCACATCCTGCAACATGGAAACATTATCGCCAATGATTGCTGTTTCTCCAACAACAAGACCTGTTGCGTGGTCCAGAAAAATCCCCTTGCCTATACGGGCTGCCGGATGAATATCTGTCTGGAACACCGATGATGACCGACCCTGTAAAAATAGAGCGAGATCTTTTCTGCCTTTGAGCCATAGATTATGAGCAAAACGATGAGCCTCTATAGCCAAAAACCCTTTTAGGTAAAGCACCGGCTCCATAAAGCGGTTGCATGCCGGATCACGATGAAACACTGCGGATATATCACTTGTAATAATATCTTCCAGATCATCCATCATATCAATCTGTTCGATAAATATCTGCGATAATAATTCTTCATTGAGTTCGCGCGTCCAAAGCCGTGCAGCAACCCTTCCCGCAATCATTTCCGATAAATTGACACGATCAAGGATTGCATGTTGAAAAAATTCCCCTAAAGCAGGATCCTGTTCCAACGCCTCCATTGCTTCTTGTTTGATGTTGTTAAAAAGTAAGGCGGGGTCAATAGCTTCACCCTTTTGTTCACAGCAAGGCAATTTTCTTAACCTTCTCTTTTGCGGGCAAAATCTTTGCCCTGTCTATACTCATTGTCAAGCAACGGGATATCGTGCCAAAAAATTGATGACACCCTTTTTATAGACAGGATCACCAACTGCCAACATGTGATCTCTGTTCGGAATTATTAAAGCTTCTCCATGAGGCAGCAAAGCCACAAGAGGTTCAGCTTCTCCCGATATCTCGTCCAGAGTACCAACAGCCACCAATGCCGGTTGTTTTATCGAGTGGACTTCAGCCGCTGTCAATTCCTGTTTTGAGGTAATAACACAAGCTGCCAGTGCCTTCCGGTCGCTTTTCGTCCTGTCAGCGAACTTTCTGAACATCAGCCCCCGTTTATTGGTAATTTTCGAAATATCATCTGCCAAAAGTGCTTCCGCGACGGGTTCCCAGTTTCCTGCACCGGTCACCATGCCAATGCCTAGCCCACCGAAAATAGCACTATTAACATAATCGGGATAGAGAATAGACATATAGGCTGTGATTCTTGCCCCCATGGAATAGCCCATAATTTGAGCCTTTTTGATCTTGAGGTGATCTAGAAGTGCTACAGCATCTCCTGCCATTGCTTGTGGAGTATAAACAGCCG
Organism: uncultured Bartonella sp.; assembly: GCA_946480935.1. Classification (GTDB taxonomy): domain Bacteria; phylum Pseudomonadota; class Alphaproteobacteria; order Rhizobiales; family Rhizobiaceae; genus Bartonella. The sequence goes on from CAMLLT010000032.1 coordinate 5,897, forward strand.
GATCATGGCTCTTATCGGAAAAACCATGTCCACGATTATCAATCGCTATGACCCGATAGCCGGCCTCATTCAGCGCACGAAACCACCCCGGCGCATACCAATTAACATATGAAGACGAGGCAAAACCATGGATTAATAAAACCGGTTCACCAGCCCCCTCTTCCCGATAAGCAAGTTTGAACCCGTCATGATGGAAATATTGTACGTCTTCTGCACTCATATCTAATCCACTTTACACTCACCACATATAGCCGGATGGATGACTTTTTGACCAACCTTTATGTCGTTTTTTCGGACTTCACCAGCATTAAGTTCGATTGTAAAGGCAGCTGCCACATGTGATGAAACAATTTTTGTTGAGTATGGTACCGCATTTTCCGCAATCGATACAATGCTTCCCTTGTCATCGAGGAACACCATATCGAGTGGTAACGGTGTGTTTGCCATCCACATTGTAACAATGCGTTTGTCAGGAAAAACGAATAACATAGCTCTATCAGAAGGAAAATCCTTCCGATACATCAGTCCGGCTTCATTTTGCTCCGGTGTCTTGGCAATTTCGATATTATAAGAGACTTTACCAGTATCTGTCACTATAACGAGGGGTACTCTATCGACAGGTAAACGCATTGGTTCCTGCGCATACACCCCTTGCCCCATCGTAAATAACAAAAAAATAAAACCCGCAATCAGGCTCTTCATGAAAGGAAACTCCCTAAAAAATTGCGAGTCGTTTAACAGTTATAATTTTGTGGAAATATGTTACCAGAAAAATTAATTTTTAATGCGTCGAGAATGGTATAGCAATATCCGGATGGATTTCCGCAGCCATAAGGCCTTTTTCACCCCGCCCATAACGTACCAGAACAACCTGACCGGGACGCAATTCGGCAAGACCAAAACGCCGCAAGGTTTCCATATGGATGAAAATATCTTCCGTCCCTTCACCCCGCGTCAGAAAGCCAAATCCTTTCTCTCGATTGAACCATTTCACAATTGCGCGTTCCAAACCGCTTTCCGGTGTCACCACTATATGGGTACGTGCAGGCAATTCCGACGGGTGAACAGCAGTAGACAGGTCTATCGATTTAACCTGAATACACTGTAATCCACGTTCGCCTTTTTTAACCATGCAAACGATACGCGCACCTTCGAGTGCTGTATGGAAACCGTCACGTCTCATTACAGTCACATGAAGAAGGATATCCGGAACACCGGCAATATCCGGAACGATGAAACCATAACCTTTGCTTACATCGAACCATTTGATGCTGCCGCTTATTTCGACAACATCTGTTGCTGCTGTTTCAGAACTATCTTGAGATGGAAGAAAGTCTTCCAATATTTCGTCACTCGCCATAATTCTTACAGTCCTATTAATAGTAATTAATCACGTATGATTCTCTTTGTGACCAGTTAATATAGCTCGCTCCTAGTGACGCAAGTCCCCTTAACAAGATTTCCCCAAATAGTAGAAGCGTAATGACAAGAAATCTTTTTCGACCGTTTTTATAAGGATTGCGATATTCACATCGGCTTCAAAAACCGTTAAAATTTTTTAAAGAGAGAAAGTGAGAAATAAAATGCGTTATCTACATACTATGGTTCGGGTTAAAGACCTCGAACAATCACTCCATTTCTATTGTACCATATTCGGATTGACGGAAACCCGCCGCATCGAAAATGAAAAAGGGCGTTTTACTCTTGTCTATCTGGCTGCACGAGATGACATGGATTCGGCTAAAAATAAGCATTCTCCGGAACTCGAGCTTACCTATAATTGGGACAAAGAAGACTATCACGGCGGACGCAATTTCGGCCATCTGGCTTATGAAGTGGACAATATCTACGAAACTTGCAAACATCTATCGGAGCAGGGAATCATTATCAATCGTCCACCGCGTGACGGACACATGGCTTTTATAAAATCCCCTGACGGCATATCCATCGAATTATTGCAAAAAGGCGAAAAACTCATGCCCCAAGAACCGTGGGCTTCGATGAGCAATACTGGAACATGGTAAAGCTATTCTTGAATTTTATAAATATAGATGGATCTTGGCTCCGTAACTTGTACTCGAAACCGGTTTATATTATGAAATTTTATAATAAAAAATTCATTCTAAAAAAAGAGAGGGATAAATCATTATGGCTTTCAAACAATTAATTGCGGCAGCGATCGCTGCCACAGCGCTGAATTTCAGTGCTCTTGCCGATGAACCCATTAAAATAGGTGTGTTTCTTCCGCTAACCGGACAAAACGCTTTTGGTGGACAACTCGAGCTTGAAGGTGTTCAACTTGCCAATAAAATCAAACCTGAAGTGCTCGGACGCAAAGTAGAACTTGTCGTCGTGGATAATAAATCCGACAAAGTCGAGGCAGCCAATGCGGTCATGAGACTTACCGCATCTGATAAAGTTAACGGGATTATCGGAACTTATGGTTCGTCGCTGGCTCTTGCGGGCGGCGAGGTTTCAGAGCCCGCAAAAACTCCGGCAATTGCAACATCGGCAACAAACCCGCTCGTCACTCAAGGGAAAAAATATTATTTCCGTGCCTGTTTCATTGACCCTTATCAAGGCGCCGGAGCAGCAACATATGCTTTTAATACATTACACGCTAAAAAAGCAGCTATATTGAAAGATGTTTCAAACGATTACGCAATCGGACTTGCAAACTTTTTTGACACCTCCTTTAAAAAACTTGGCGGCGAAGTCGTAGCGAACCTTAATTATAACTCGGGTGATCAGGATTTTTCGGCTGCCCTCACCCAGATTATTTCTGAACAACCGGATGTATTGTTCGTTCCAGCCTATTTTGCCGAAGGGGCCATTATCCTCAAACAGGCTCGTGAACTTGGTGCAACATTCCGTATTATGGGTGGTGACGCCATGGATAATCCGGAAACAGTTACAATCGGTGGAAGCGCTTCCGAAGGCTTCCTACATACGACCTTCCCTTATGACGCCAATATGCCGAATATGCCCGCAGCAGCTGCAAACTTCACCAAAGAATGGAGAGCTACCTATCCTAACAAAGAACCGAACGTTAATGCGGTTCTGGGCTACACCTCCTATATGATGTTTATGCAAGCAATTGAAAAAGCCGGAAGCAGCGACCGCGAAGCAATTACAGCCGAACTTGCAAAACTGAAAGACTTCGAGACGCCATTCGGTGCTATGACAATGGATGAAAATCATAATCCTGAAATTCCGATCGGCGTTATTGAAATCAAGGACGGAAAGCGCGTTTATCTCGGTGAGGTGAAACCCGCATTATAAGGGGATAAATCCAATTTAATGAAAGATCCGGTCGAATTAAACTCGACCGGAGCAATTTGGTTGTGTATGTGCTTTCTCAACAATACGCGTTAGAGTATCAGGAAGGCTAAAACATGAGCACGGAAATGTTCATTCAACATTTCTTTAATGCTTTGGCGTTAGGGGCACTATACGGATTAATAGCCATTGGATACACAATGGTTTATGGCATCTTGCGACTCATCAATTTCGCTCATGGCGATATTTTTATGCTTGGTGCCTATTTTGTTTTTTTCTCGACAATCAGTTTTATGCCGGCATGGGCAGCGGTACTCCTTATCCTTTTGGCGATTATCGTTTATTATTCTGTCTTTATCGGTTTCAAAAAACAGATCAAATCCTATTGGGCGGCTTTGTTCATCATCCTCGTTTTGGCGCTCGCTTATTATGCGTTCATAAGCCCCCAGAACTTTGCGCCTGTCTGGCTGCTTGCTGTTTGTTTTGCTGTCTTTGTAACCAGTGCCGGCGGTATTGCGGTCGATCGTATCGCTTATCGTCCTTTGCGTGATGCACCCCGTATCTCAGCGCTTATCAGTGCAATCGGCATGTCATTCCTTATCGAAAACCTTGCAACTGTGCTGTTTACCGGCGTGCCCAAAAGCGTAAAACAACCGGAACTGCTTGTAACACCCATTCAATGGCATTTTGGCGAGGGTGCGCAAGGTGTCATCCGCATTGTTCCAATGGCTCTGATCGTACCTGTTGTTTCACTGGTGCTTGTTGTCCTTCTGTTATGGATTATCAATAAAACCAAACCGGGTCTGGCTATGCGCGCTATTTCACGTGACATTGAAACAACGCGGTTGATGGGGGTATCGGTCGATAAAATTATCGCTTTTACATTCGGTCTGGGATCAGCACTTGCAGCAATTGCCGGTATTATGTGGGCGCTACGTTACCCGCAAATCAACCCATATATGGGGGTAATTCCAGGGCTTAAGGCTTTCATTGCAGCGGTTATCGGCGGTATCGGTTCGGTTGAAGGAGCAATGTTGGGCGGGCTGCTTTTGGGATTTATCGAAATTATGATTATTGCATTTTTCCCGTCGCTTTCGGGTTACCGTGATGCATTTGCCTTTATCATGCTTATCATGATCCTGCTTGTTATGCCGACAGGACTTATGGGTAAAAAAAGTGAGGAAAAAATCTGATGTCAAAATCCTCGCAAATTATCCTTTCGCTGATTTCGATTGCATGCCTTATAGCGTTTTTGTTTTATGCGCAGAATCATTTTGATGCTTACACTGTGCGCATTTTGAATCTCATCGCAATCAACGCAATTCTGGCGATGTCGCTCAATCTTATTTATGGTTTTACCGGAATGTTTTCATTGGGTCATGCCGGTTTTATGGCCATCGGTGCTTATGTTTGCGCTATCTTGCTTTTGTCACCTGAACAGAAACAAATGATGTGGATTTTGCAGCCCATGTTTGGTCCACTCCAGAATTTACAAGTACCGTTTTTCTTTGCCGTTGTTTTGGGCGGCATTTGTGCTGCTATTCTCGGCCTCATCATTGCCTTACCGGTTTTGCGACTGGGCGGTGATTACCTTGGCATCGCAACACTTGGATTTGCCGAAATTATACGTGTCGTCATTACCAATGCTACACCGATTACAAATGGTTCGCTCGGTATTAAAGGAATACCGCAATATGCCAATCTATGGTGGAACTACGGTTGGCTCGCTTTCACCGTCGCCTTTATTGTGCTGCTTCTCAAGAGCAATACAGGAAATGCACTTTGTGCCATTCGTGATGACGAGATTGCGGCAAAAACAATGGGCGTTAACACATTTTTCTACCGTACATTGTCATTCACAATCGGCGCATTTTTCGCCGGCGTCGGAGGTGCACTGACTGCCGCACTTATTTCGACAATCGATCCCAAAATGTTCAACTTCCTTCTGACTTTCAATATTTTGATGATTGTCGTGGCCGGTGGCCTCGGGTCGATTACCGGTAGCATTATTGGAAGTGTTATCATCACTGTGATGCTGGAATGGTTGCGTATTGTCGAACAGCCAATCAATTTCGGTTTTATTCATATTCCCGGAATTCCGGGGCTTAGAATGGTTATTTTCTCGATATTGCTGATGGGAATTATTTTGTTTTGGAGAAGCGGCTTGCTTGGAACACGTGAGTTTTCATGGAACGGTATTTATCGCTTTTTCAAGAAAAACTCTGAAGCCCGAAGCGGAGACCGTTCATGACTGACGCGATATTAAAACTCGATCATGTCACTATGCGATTCGGCGGACTAACGGCTGTTAACGATATCAATATTGCTATCGAACGGGGGAGCATTGCCGGTCTCATTGGTCCCAACGGTGCTGGGAAAACCACTGTTTTCAATATGATTTCGGGCTTTTATACCCCGACAATCGGCACAATTACCTTTGACGGGAAAAAAGTCTCCGGTCTGCACCCCAATGTGGTTTGCAAACGTCATATCGCCCGCACCTTTCAAAACATCCGCTTGTTTACAGGATTAACCGTTTTACAAAATGTTATGGTTGGCGCACATGTGCGTCAAAAAAGCCCATGGTTTGCAAGTGCCCTATTTCTGCCCTCGGCAGTAAGAGAAGAAAAACAAATTCGTGAACAAGCACTTGACCTTTTGGATCGTGTGCACCTTGCAGATCTCGCAGATCAGCCGGCAACAGCACTTCCCTACGGTGCTCAAAGGCGTCTGGAAATTGCGCGGGCTTTGGCTACCGAACCGGAATTGTTACTTCTTGATGAACCGGCTGCCGGTATGAATCCTCAGGAAAGTGAAGAATTGCGCGATTTCATTTCACGAATAAGAGAAGAGTTCAAGCTCACTATTTTGCTGATCGAGCACGATATGCGTGTTGTTATGGGCCTTTGTCACCACATTTGGGTGTTGGAATATGGTGCCCTTATTGCGAATGGTACACCGGAAGAAATCCGCAATAATCCGAAAGTTATCGAGGCCTATCTAGGCGGAGAAGTTGATGAACATTCTTGAGATTAACGATCTTCGTGTGAATTATGGAGCAATCAAGGCTGTACAAGGCTTGTCCATGTCTATCAAGACAGGCTCGATTGTCACACTGATCGGAGCAAATGGCGCCGGAAAAAGCAGTACTGTCCGCTCTATTGCGGGGCTTAACAAATCGGTATCAGGTGAAATCCTCTATAAAGGCGAAAATATCCTCGGGAAACAGCCGGAGGAAATCCTGAAAAAAGGAATTGCCTTAAGCCCTGAAGGACGGCGTATCATGCCGCATTTGACCGTTTTGGAAAATCTCGAACTTGGTGCCTATATCCGCAAGGATAAAGACGGTATCAAGCGGGATATCGAATGGATTTTTGATCTTTTCCCAAGGCTTAGAGAACGTTCGAAACAATTGGGCGGCACTATGTCGGGTGGCGAGCAGCAAATGCTTGCTGTTGGAAGGGCGCTTATGAGCAATCCCGAACTTGTCATGCTCGACGAGCCGTCATTGGGTCTTGCCCCCATTCTCGTTCAGGAAATTTTCTCTATTATCCGGAAAATCAACGAGATGGGTAAAACAGTCCTGCTCATTGAACAGAATGCATTTGCTGCGTTATCGGTTGCCAATTACGCCTATATTCTGGAAGTTGGTAAAATCATTCTGGAAGGTGAAGGCAAAACCATGCTCAAAGACCCGCGCGTAAAAGCAGCTTATCTCGGGGGATAATAATCCCGCCGGTTTATCCCGCTTGTTTTGCAAAAACTCTCGGCTCGCAATTGAACCGACATTTTGCGGGAGATAATTCGCCTATGGTTTTCAGTGATCCGGTTCGTTTTATCTATTTGAGCGTGTCGATCATCAATTTGTAGATGATTTTTCAAAGCATTCATATGAAATATCCGGAGAGCATGTCGAGGGATAAAATATAGGAAGAAAATTTCGGCCGTAAAACTCCAACAAGCCTAAAAACGCGCTTTCCAATTGTTAAAATACCGGACTAACCTTTTTACCAACTTTATCCAACGATCGTAAAATCATCTTCAAACCCTTTGGTCGCGAATATCAGTTTGTTAATCTAATATTGTAATGAATCATATCAAAATATTGATATTTATTGTTTTTTTATATTATATTCTACCAAAAACTATCAGATTGGTAAGATACCAATTTTGAAACGTCAAGCGGTTACTTGTTTGTTCCCTCGGCTCAAAAATTCATCGTTCCATGAGTGATGCTTAAGCAAATAAAAAACACGGCAAAATTTTTGCCGTGTTAAAAGAAATTAATAGCGAATGCCGTTATCGGCAGATATCAACGATCAATTACCACCATTTTTCAGGAGAAAACTTGCCAGCCGCCTGTTCGATAATATTGGCTGTCTGGAATAATTGTTCCTCGCCGAAAGGCTTGCCAATGAGCTGCAAACCTAGCGGTAAACCATTCTTTGAAAGTCCGGCCGGTAATGAAATTCCGGGGAGCCCCGCCATATTCACTGTAACGGTGAAAATATCATTGAGATACATGGCCACAGGATCGTTTTTCAATTTTTTATCGGCAATTCCGAACGCAGCAGTTGGTGTTGCCGGAGTTAAAATGGCATCAACGCCAGCGTCAAAACATTTATCAAAATCCTGTTTGATGAGTGTGCGAACTTTTTGTGCCTTAAGATAATAAGCGTCGTAATAACCGGCCGACAACACATACGTACCGATGAGAATACGCCGTTTGACTTCGTGCCCGAAACCTTCGGAACGGGTATTTTCATACATTTCTATAATGTCTTTGCCCGGCACCCGAAGTCCGTAACGCACACCATCATAACGAGCAAGGTTCGATGATGCTTCTGCTGGCGCAACAATATAATAGGCTGGCAATGCATATTTGGTATGAGGAAGTGAAATATTGACGATTTCAGCTCCCGCCTCTTTCAACCAATCTATGCCTTTTTGCCAAAGTGCCGTTATCTCTTCCGACATGCCATCAACTTGATATTCCTTAGGAATACCGATTTTCATGCCCTTGACCGATTTTCCGATAGACGCTTCATAGTCGGGGACAGGCACGTCGACGGAAGTCGAATCTTTCTCGTCGAATGATGCCATAGATTTCAACAAAATGGCGCAATCGCGCACGTCGCGGCCAATGGGGCCTGCTTGATCGAGCGAAGAGGCAAAAGCAATGATTCCCCAGCGCGAACAACGCCCATAAGTTGGCTTGATGCCGACAGTACCGGTAAATGCGGCAGGTTGACGAATGGAACCGCCAGTATCGGTGGCCGTTGCACCAGCGCACAAATGAGCTGCAACAGCAGCAGCAGAGCCACCGGAAGAACCACCGGGCACCAGTTTTTCCTCCGAACCTTTGACACGCCACGGATTGACAACAGGACCATAATAGGATGTTTCGTTGGACGATCCCATTGCGAACTCGTCCATATTGAGTTTTCCGAGCATAACCGCACCATCAGCCCATAGATTGCTGGTTACAGTCGACTCATATTTCGGTTTGAAGTTGTCAAGAATATGGGAACACGCTTGGGTGTGGATATCATAGGTGGCGTAAAGATCTTTCACGCCAAGAGGAATACCTTCAAGCGCACCCGCCTTCTTTTGAGCTATTTTTTCATCAGAGGCTTTGGCCATCTTTCGGGCATGATCGGCTGTTACCGATACATAGGCATTAATAGCGGGATTGGATGCTTCAATGGCATGAATATACGCATCCGCCAGTTCTGTTGCCTTGAATTCGCCCTTCCTGAGCGCGTCACGAGCCTCGGCAATTGTCAGCTTCGTCAAATCGGTCATATCATGCCTCAAAAATAAATATTCAAATTGCTATTCGATAACTTTTGGAACGAGGAAGAAATTGTCTTCACTCAAAGGTGCATTAGCGACAATGTCAGATGCTTTGTTTCCGTCAGTGACAACATCTTCACGTGTACGCAAAGTCATGGGAATGACAGATGTTAGCGGCTCGACATTGTCTACATTGACTTCGTCGAGCTGCTCGACAAATCCTAAAATAGCGTTCAACTCATTTGCCATACGCTCTGCTTCCTCATCTTTCACAGCAATGCGCGAAAGACGGGCAACACGTTTGACCGTTTTAATATCTACAGACATTAGGTAAATCCCGTATGAAAGACATTTT